>JBGQCW010000232.1:0-4170 GCA_041495565.1 Candidatus Acidiferrum sp. | reverse complement strand
CTGGGCGCCTTGGTCATTGACGACCGGCAGCCGGGCCAGGGATTCCCCAGCGGCCCATACGATACGCGGGCGGTGGACGGCGTGGTCCGTGTGACACGCGAGTTTGGCAACCAGTCGTACATCGGCGGGTTTTTCTCAAGCCGCGATTTTGCCGACACCAGCAACCGCGTTGCGTCCCTCGATGCGCGGCTCAAACTCTCGAAGAACTGGGTGGTGGATGTACAGGGAGTGCACACCTGGACGCGGCAAAATGCTCAGGCGGGGCAGGATTGTTTGTCGTTCCAGCAGAACTCGCAGGGAATAGGATCGCAGCAGGGCAATGCACTGTGGGCTGATGCATCCTATAGCAGCCGGCATTTTACGTTCAGCGCCAACTACAACGACTTCTCACCCGATTTTTGCACGGAATTGGGATTCGTCAATCGGATCGACATTCGGCAGAACAACGCGTTCGGCGGCTATTTCTGGAGGCCGGAGAACAGTAAGATCATTGATTTCGGGCCCACTGTCAGCGAAACGGTGGACTGGAATCACAACGGCGTTCTGCAGGATTGGCAGGCCGCCATCGGGTTTCAGGTGGACCTGACAAAGCAGACGACCATCAGCATCAATCGCGGGGAAGCGTACGAACTATTCGAAAATATTGACTTCCGGAAACACAGCACGTCATTGTCCGTGACCACACAGCCGTACAAATGGATTTCCTTCTCGACGCGGTACACCACCGGGATCGGAGAAAACTTTTTCCCGGCGCCCGGGCTCTTGCCGTTTCTTGGAAATACGAATCGCGTGAATTTCGGGTTTACGCTGCGGCCGTCGTCCCGTTTCCGGCTGGACGAAACGCTGATCTACTCCCGGCTGGGAACGCGCGATGGCTGGGTAACGCCGCCATTTTCGCCCGGCCAAAGCGTCTTCAACAACTACCTGAACCGTGCGAAGCTGAATTGTCAGTTCACGAAAGAATTGTCGCTGCGGCTGATCCTGGATTACAACGCCACGATCGGCAATGCGAATCTGCTCGATGTGCAGAGGAACGTCGGCGGCAGCGATAGCGGGCCGTTTGCGCCGACCAAGCAATTCACCACGGACATACTCCTGACGTATCTGCTTCATCCGGGGACGGCCGTCTATCTTGGCTACAACAATGGGTATAGCGATCTGAATCTGCGACCGGGAGCGCCGGCGCCGATCACCGTACAGGGAGCGCCGAACAATTCCACGAGCCGTCTTTTCTTCGTCAAGGTGAGCTACCTGCTGCGGTACTGAAGGGAACCGGTCTGCGCCTTGTATCTCCCCATTGCTATCGCATAAAATTCAAGTTCTTTTGTTCCCGGAAGCCATTGGCAAGGAGAATCATGTCTCACCGCATTGCGGCAAAAATTACGGGTGTAGCCGGCTACGTTCCGCCCAAGGTGATGACCAACGCGGACCTCGAGAAAATCGTCGAGACCAACGACGAATGGATCCGCACGCGCACCGGCATCCGGGAACGCCACGTCGTGGAGAAGGGCACCGCCAGCTCGCATCTGGCGACGGAAGCCGCCAAAGCCGTGCTGGCGCAAACCAAGACGGATGCAGCGGAGATCGATCTGATCGTGCTCGCCAGCGTCACACCGGACATGTTTTTTCCTGCCACCGCCTGCCTGGTGCAAAACCGTATCGGCGCGAAGAAAGCGTGGGGCTTTGACCTGTCCGCGGCGTGCTCCGGTTTTGCTTATGCGCTGACCGTGGGTGCGCAGTTTGTCGGCGCGGGGACGCACAAGAAAGTGCTGGTGATCGGCAGCGACACGATGACTTCCATCCTGGATTACAAGGATCGCGCGACGTGCGTGCTGTTTGGCGATGGCGCGGGCGCTGTGCTGCTGGAGGCCACCGGTTCGAACGAGGGCATCCTCGATTTCGAGCACGACGTGGATGGGTCCGGGGGAGCGTTTCTGTACATGCCGGGCGGCGGTTCACTCCATCCGTCCAGCCAGGAAACCGTCGAAAAGAGGATGCACTACGTCCACCAGGAAGGGTCGCAGGTGTTCAAATACGCGGTGCGACGCATGACGGAGGTGTCGGCGCATCTTCTTGAAAGGAATGGCTTTACGAAGGACGACTTGAAACTCCTGGTGCCGCATCAGGCAAACTTGCGGATCATTCGCGCCACGCAGGAGCGCCTGGGCTTGGAGGATTCCAAAGTCATGGTGAATATCGACCGCTACGGCAACACCACGGCAGGGACCATCCCGCTGGGCTTGCGCGATGCCGTGGAGCAAGGACGCCTCCGCAAGGGCGACCTAGTGCTCCTTGTGACCGTAGGAGCGGGCTACACGACCGGCGCCGTCCTCCTGCGCTGGGCCTATTAGGGGTCGCTCGCGATTCGTGACCGGCAACTAGCGGCAGAATTGCTGCTCTCGTGCTCGCGATGATTTGCCTCCGGAGACGTCGAGCTTCGGTGTCCAAGCAACCAGCAAGAGGATTCCGACCACAAAAAAAGGCGCCCGCAGCCGGTGGGCCACGAGCGCCTCAGATGTTCCGAGCTGCGTCTCAGAAAATGAGCTTCAGAGCGAACTGAATCTGGCGCGCACCGGAGGTTCCATCGGGGCGGCCGATCTGGCTGGTGGATGAGCCAAAGTTTGATGAACCGAACGCCCGGTTGGGCTGACCGAAGGCCACGTGATTAAAGATGTTGTAGAACTCCGAGCGGAACTGGAGTTTGAGTCGTTCCGTGATCGGCGTCAGTTTGCTGAAGACGACATCCCAGTTATTAAGACCCGGGCCGTAGAAGTGGTTCCGGCTGAGATTGCCATCGCGCCCGAACGGCGCAAGGGCAAAAGCACTTGCCGGAGGTCCCGTTTGAGTTTTGTCCGAGCCCGCAGGAATAGCAGGGCTGCCGACGAGGTCGAGGCGCGAGTTGATGCCGGAATGGGTGGTGTCGCGCGTTCCGAAGAGCTCGTAGGGCAGGCCGGTCGAGAACGTGGAAATGCCGGCGATTTCCCAGCCTTCGAAAATTCTGCCCACGAACCCGCTGCTCAGGTGTGAAGTCCCACGCCCGACCGGAACGCTGTAGACGTAATTGACTATGAAGCGATGGCGAGTATCGATGCCGGAATTGCCGCGTTCCTTGGCATGGTCAAACTGGTTTACGGCAAAATTTCCGTTGCCGACTGTGGGGACAATCGGGTCGGAGGCATCGTCGATGAGATGCGACCAAGTGTAGGCGCCCTGCACGGTCAAACCGTGGAACAGTCGTTCCGTGGCGCTGACCTGGAGCGCGTGATAGATCGAGGCCGCGCCACTGGTCGAAGTAAAAGTGTGGAAGAAGGCGTTGTTGTTGACGGCGTTGAAGGGGATTGCGCCGCGCTCTGCACCGAAGTAAAGGTTGCTGCGCTGCAGAGTAGCTTCGGTGCAACCAAAAGCATTGCCGGGAACGGAACAAAAAGCCACGAGCTGGGCAACAAGTTCCGGCTGCGGGGGGTTGAAGTCTTCCACGCGAAGGAGTTTCGTGCCTTTGGCGCCGACATAGTTGACTTCTACCTGTAGATTGCCACGCAGCTCGTGTTGAATCCCGAAGTTCCAATTCTGGCTATAAGGCGTGCTCAGTTTGGGGTTGAAGAGCGCTGGAAAGATCCCAGCTCCGTCCTGCAGCGTCGGGGAAGGCGTCTGCTCGGGCGGAACAGGTGTGGAAGAGGCCAAAGCGCTGCCACCGGACAGGAGCGGTAAGTCAAAAAAATCCTGTTCGAAGGGCGGCAGTCCGCGCGAGAAACCCAGGAGATTGCCAAAGACGCGGTCGTGGGTCATGCCGTACCCGGTGCGAATGGATGTCTTGCCTTTCTTGAAGGGATCCCAGGCGATACCAATGCGAGGCTCCCAATTATTCAAGTCGTCGCTGTAGAGTTGATGGCCAGTGCCTGGTCCGGCGAACTGGAAGGTGAAAGGCGCCGAGCCAGAGGGATCCGCCGAAAGGATGGACACGTTGTTGTGCACTTCGAAAGGAACACCGTAGTACTGATAGCGAACGCCGTAGCTCAATGTGAAATGCGGAGTGATCTTGAAAACATCCTGGGCGAAGAGCCCGAACTCATGCTGGCGGAAGCCGCGCAGGTCCGTTCCCGTGCGGCTGCCCTGGCGGTTGAAGAACTGACCCTGGAACTGGGTGGCCACGCCGCCATGGAGCGTCCAGAG
>JBGQCW010000231.1:0-4183 GCA_041495565.1 Candidatus Acidiferrum sp. | reverse complement strand
GACCTTGACGGCAAGGTGGAGGCAGATTCTGGCGATGGCCATATCCGCATGGCTGGCCGTTTCGACGCCCTCAACGTCAAGACCGGTGACGGCAGCGTGGACACGCGAGTACTCCCCGGTTCAAAAATGGTTTCGAGTTGGACGATCCGCACCGGCGACGGCAGCGTGGACATCGTCCTTCCGTCCGACTTCCAGACCAACATCGACGCCAGCACCGGTGACGGGCACATTAGCCTGGGCATTCCCGTGACGGTGGAAGGTACGTTCAGCAACTCTCAGATTCACGGCAAAATGAACGGCGGCGGCCAGCCTTTGACGATTCACACCGGGGACGGCTCGATCCGGCTGAGCAAGAGCTGACGAACATCTTCGGCGAAGATAAGAAGGCCATGGGCACTGCTCCAATAGTTTTAGTACACGCATGTCGTGAGTCGGGACCCACAGCTGTCCCGTTTTGGCGACCCCTCTGCACCTTCGATTCCGCATAACTCACTGAAAACAAACAGCGCTCTTTTGGCACTTCATCTGCAACTCTTTCGCTCGAATCTTCAGGAGATTGCTGTGATTGTCTACGCCCTTGTCGGTGCAATCCTGCTCTTGGTTGCGGTCACGATGATTAGCTCGATTAACCCGTCAGGCCGCCGGCGGCCCTGATTTTCCTTGACCGTCCCAACAACATCTCCTTTGTTGTTTTTAATTCCCATCGTCTGGGCCTTTCCGCATTTGCGTTTGTTGGGGCATAATCTCCCCGAGACCTTCCGTCCATGATGACTACGCACTTTACGGTCAAACTACCGCGTCTGTCGCGCGTTCGATTCCGAAACCGGAAGAGAACTTTGGAAGTTCGAGCTTCCGGCGGGCGGCCAGGCCACTCCGATGACCTATACGCTCAACGGCAAGCAGAACTTGGTGATCGCCGCCGGAGGCCACGGCAAACTTGGCACCAAGCAGGGTGACTCTTTTCTTGCCTTCACCCTGCCCTAGAGTGATAGAAACGTCCCAGAGATCCCGATTACTATGCGCATCCAAGAACGCAAATGAAAATCACCACTGACGCATTGCCATCTTCCAATCTCGAAAAGCAGTCCTTTCTGGCGGAAGGGATGCCCATCGTCCTGTTTCTGGCGCTCGCGAATTTCCTTTTCCATTGTTATTTCAACAATCGATACGGCTACTTTCGGGATGAATTCAATTACATGGCCTGCGGCGACCATCTGGCCTGGGGCTATGTCGATCAGCCTCCCTTGGTGCCGTTCCTCATCCGGGTCTGCCGGCTGATTCTCGGGGACTCGCTTCGCAGCATTCGCTTCATTCCGGCTCTCGCATCGTCAGCCGCCGTTATTCTGACGGCCATGATCGCTAGAGAGTTGGGCGGCCGCCGCTTCGCGCTGCTCCTTTCCGCTTTGACAGTCGTCATCGCGCCCATCTACCTGTCGACCGGCAGTCTCTTGACCACCAACTGTCTCGAACCTTTGCTTTGGATGGGATGCGTCTACTTCGCAATCCTGGCCATCAAACGCAACGATCCCCGCTACTGGCTGTGGTTTGGCCTGGTCGCTGGCATAGGCTTGGAAGAGAAGTATTCGATTGCCGTGTTCGGATTCGTTCTCGTCGCCGGACTGTTGCTGACCGAGCAGCGCCGCATTCTCGCCAGCAAATGGTTTTGGCTCGGCGGAGCAATTGCCTTTCTGGTTTTTCTACCAAACCTCCTATGGAATATCCAGCATCACTGGCCCTTCGTGGAGCTCATGCGCAACATCAAGGCCGACGGCCGCGACGTGCAACTTTCTCCCGCTGCCTATTTCGCCCAACAGATCCTAATCATGCATCCCTTGACCGCCCCGATTTGGATCACCGGCGTGCTTGCCTTTCTTTTCTCTCCCCGCCTCAAACCCTACCGCGCGTTTGGCTGGTGCTACCTGGGGGCGTTTACGGTATTCGTCGTCCTGAAGGGAAAAAACTACTATCTCGCGCCGATCTATCCGGTGTTCCTGGCAGCCGGTGCGGTGGTGATCGAAAGCTTCATCGAACGATCGCGGCAGACTTGGCTGAAGCCAATCTTCGTGGTTGTTCTTGTCGCTGGAGGCGCCTGGCTCGCGCCTGTGGTCGTTCCGGTCCTCCCCGTAGAGCAATTCATCTCCTACATGGAAAAGCTGCCCTTCAAAGTGCCGCGCAGCGAGCACAGCCACATGCGTGCGATCCTCCCGCAACACTTCGCCGATCAATTCGGTTGGGAGGAAATGGTGGCGAATGTGGCCAAGGCCCAGGCCCGGCTTTCTCCAGAGGAGCGGCCGGGCTGTGGGATATTCGCGCAAGACTACGGGCAGGCGGGCGCCATCGACTTCTTTGGGCGGCGGTACGGATTGCCCCCCGCGCTCAGCGGCCACCAGTCCTATTTTCTTTGGGGCCCGCGCGGCTACTCCGGAAATTGCCTGATCGTCCTGGACGACAGAAGAGAAGTTCTCGAGCGCGAGTTCGAGCACGTCGAATACGTGGGAATGTCCGACAACCCTTATGCTCTGGAACGCGAGGTCCCCGTTTTCATTTGCCGAGGCGCAAAATTCGGGTCGCTGGCGGAGATTTGGCCGCGCTTGAAAAGATGGCGCTAGCGATCCGTTCGAATGGAATTGCTTGACTCAGACCAGCCGCGCGCCCCTGCCCCAAAACTGGCCCATCGGACAGTAGCCTGCTGACCTCCTCAGCGATAATGTTTGCGCACCCAGAAAGTCCAAGTATCCGGCCCAGAAGTGGAATGTTCCATGAGAATCCGAATCGTTCTACCTGCATTTTTCGTGACTATTGCTGCGTCGGCCCTTGCGTTTTCTCAGAACTTCCCGCTCCGGCCAAATCTGCCACCGGGCGCGACCGAAGCATTCGCGGCTTTCGACAATCAGACAAATGGCTTCGTCGCGGCGCAAGCCGATCACGACGCCGATGCCATGGTGTTCAACGAGCACGAAGGCTTGAAAGACGGGCTCGGCCCACTTTATAACGCCGACGCTTGCGGGGCCTGCCATTTCAATCCGGTGAGCGGCGGCATCAGTGAGGTTACCGAACTGCGCGCGGGGCACACCGACCACCACGGCCTGTTCGTGGACGCCCCTGGCGGCTCGCTCATCAACAGCGACGCGTTGCCGGGCGTTCCCGTGCCTTATGTGCCGGACCGGGAATTCATACGAACATTTCGAACTTCTCTGAATATTCTTGGTGACGGCTACGTTGAAGCCATCGCTGACGATACGCTCGTAGACATTGCCCGGTCTCAGTCTGACAGAACGCGCGGACGCGTTGCCGGCCAGGTGATCCGTGTGCCTCTTCTCGAAGCTCCGGGTCAAACGCGGGTCGCGCGCTTCGGCTGGAAGAACCAACATGCCAGCTTGTCCAGTTTTGCCGCGGATGCTTATGTAAATGAGATGGGTATTACGACGTCCTTATTCCCAACGGAACGCACCTCGCTCGGCGTGGATGTTTCCTCGTTCGACCAGGGCCCCGTCCCGAACTCGGCGCCAGCGGATCTAGTTGCATTTGCCCGCTTTATGCGCTCGACGAAGGCGCCGCCGCGGGATCTGGCCACGGCCATCACGGTGGACGCTCAGCAAGGCGCGCAATTGTTTGAAGCTATCGGCTGCGGCACCTGTCACGTGAGCACCATCGTGACGGTTCCCGCCGGCACGCTGATCAACGGCGGAACTTTGACGGTGCCGGATGCGCTCGGCAATAAGATCATTCATCCCTTTGGCGACTTCCTGCTGCACGATGTTGGAACCGGCGACGGAATCGTTCAGAATGGCGGCCAGGACACGGCGAACAAGCTGCGGACCCCACCGCTGTGGGGTGTGCGCATGCGAAACCGCCTGATGCACGATGGTAATTCACTGACGTTTGAGAACGCCATCGAGCGCCATAAAGGCGAAGCCGACGATGCAGCGGATAATTTCCGGCGGCTCGGGCCGCGTCAGAGAAATGCGCTGATGGCTTTCTTGCACTCGTTGTAGCATTTCAGCGCGAGACGGGCCAATCAAACAAATCGGGCAAGTGAATCGGGTGCCTTTCGTTTCTATCGAAGGGCACCCACAAAATCGATGGCCCTGTAGGAGCCCTCGACCAGGTAATCTAGCGGCGGCTTTCTCTTCTCCTGGGCTCCGCTGACACGCGGAAATCGAGGGACCCTCATTGACACCCG
>JBGQCW010000230.1:0-4190 GCA_041495565.1 Candidatus Acidiferrum sp. | reverse complement strand
CTCATGTCTGCCGAAAACAAAGCCATCGTTCGCCGGCTCTATGGAGAAGTCTGGAATGGGCGGCAGCTCGAGGTCGTGGACGAAATCATTTCCCCCAGCCACGCTCTTCACGGCACCATCGCGGAAGGTTCTGCAATCGGTCCTGAAGCCTATAAGGGCACGGTCACTCGGTTCCTGACGGGTTTTCCGGATCTGCGCTTCTCGATCGACGATATGGTTGCTGAAGACGAGAAGCTGGTTGTTTCCTGGAACATTTCCGGCACGCATGAGGGCGAGTTCATGGGGATTCCGGCCACGCACAAGAAAGTATCGTTCGATGGAATCACCATCAATCACATCGTAGACCGTAAGATCATGGATTCCTACGTCAGCTGGGACGCACTGGGCATGATCCAACAACTTGGCGTCGCTCCTCCCCTGGGGCAGGCCAAGGACGCCGCCGCTCGCTGAGTTTTCATCCCTAAGAATGCAATGACCCGGAGCGGGCGCATGGCCCACGGATCTTTCCCAAATTGAAACGATTTGCGTTCCTCCAACACTATTCAATAGGAGGTAGTACACCTTGGCATCACCAGTATCTTCGATGATCGAGCCCGTCTACGATATTCTGATCGAGGACGCAGACGGCCGTCACCTACGGTTGGAATGTCTCCAGGATCTCGAGATGGCACGGCAGCGTCTGCCCGTCCTGGCCGCTCGATATCCCGGCACGCGGCTCATTCTCTGGAATCATGAAACGCGCGCCATCTTGGCCGCGACCGACGGCTACTAATTCGGTTACAAGACGGCCCGTCAAAAACAAATCGAGTCCTCGCTTGTGTCATTATACTTTTGTGGCTTACGCCAGCCTGCCCACCGTTCGCACTGCGAGGTAAACCCATGAATCTTTTTCGCCTGCTTCCGCTGTTCCTTTTGTTTGCTTCCTTTGCTCTTCCTGGTCCCGGCTCGAGAGCAGCGAACACCGCTGTAGCTTCGCACGTGATGCAAGGCACGAACGCGTCTCCTTCCAAGTCCAAGGTTGTGTATGTGAACGATTTTGAGCTGGAAGTCGTGCGCCGCAGAGCGGAACGAAACTCGCCGGCGGGAAATACCGCCAACACCGCCTCACGCGAGCCTTCGGACGCCGCGCCAACTGCGCCACGCACTCCGTCCGGTTCAACGCCATCCACCTTGACGAGCAAGACCTCGGGCTCGCCGGCGTCTGCAAAGCCCGCAGAGTCCCAGGCCGATGACGTCCCCACCAACCGGGCGAACGCACTCGTGAATGCCATGTCCGAAAGCTTGGTGCGAGCTTTGGAAAAAGCGGGTTACACCGTTCGTCGCCTGCGAGCTGGAGAGGCGCCACCGCAGGCCGGCCTGCGCGTACGGGGCGTATTTGCGGAGCCGGACGAAGAGAACCGCATACGGCGCTTGCTCGTCGGAGGCGATTCAACGACGCCGAAGATGTTGCTTTATGTCGGCGTGGACAATCTGGCACGTCCTGAACAGCCGCTCTACGAGCTTGCCAAGCCGCCGAGCAACGATGGCAGACTTGGCCCGGTCATCACTGTGACATCCTTCTCTCCCGTTGCCCGCTTCGAGATGGACAAAAATCCCTCGGACGAAGACATCAAGAAAATCACCACGGACATCGTTGCGGATTTGAACGCGCTCCTGAACGCGAATCCAATTGGAGCATCCCCGTAAAAGAATAAAATCGCCATACGCTCTGCTGAGAGTCAGTTGAATCTTTAAGAACAATAACTCTAAGAACAAGCCAATACCCAAACGGCATTTTGCCCGCCCGAACAATTCTAAAATGAAGGTATGAGCCAACCTTCCAAGGCCGCCGGCGTTTTCCTGGCATTCATTGGACTCCCCTTTCTCGGTGGGGGTCTTTTCTTCATGTACTCGCTGGTCGTGAGCCGCGGCAACCTCAGGACTGCGGACATGGTTCCAGCCCTCATGGTTGCCTTGGTTCTTGTATCCATCGGCGCGGGCCTGATGTATGCGGCAATCGGCGGCTACGGGCGCTTAAAGCGGCAAGCCGCGGTTGAGGAGTCGAATCCGCTCTCTCCCTGGTTGTGGCGAACGGATTGGGCCAGCCGCCGTGCGGAGAGCCTGAACAAAAAGAGCGAAATCACCTACTGGGTCATCGCCATCTTCTGCAATCTGATTACGCTCCCGCTTGCCGCCAAGGTCATTCCCAAGATGGTGCAAACCGGCGATCCCCGCTTGATCCTGCCCCTCGGATTCTGTTTGTTTGGCTTAATCCTCCTGGCAATTGCGCTACGCGCAACGATTCGGCACCGGCGCTTCGGCAATACTTATTTCGAATTCAATGCACTGCCTTTTTCTCCGGGCGGCCACGTCGGCGGAAGGATTCATCTGAAACTTGATACGCAGGCGCAACACGGGATCGACTTGCGGCTTTCCTGCGTGCGTAAAATCGTCACTGGCTCGGGTAAAAGCCGGACCACCAATCAAGTCGTGCTCTGGCAGGCAGACCAGAATATTCCGTCGGGTGCCGTGGGTCCCGGACCGCTCGGCCGCATGATTCCGGTGGATTTTGCGCTTCCCACCGAGAGCCTCGTCACGGATCAAGATAATCCGAACGATCAGGTTCTCTGGCTGCTGCACGCGCAAGCGGACGTTCCGGGCGTGGACTACTCGGACGATTTCGAATTGCCCGTTTTCCGGAGCGCGGCATCGCCCGAGCCGGTGCGTGATTCGCAATCCTCCAGCGCTTCGGGCGCAAATGCCTTCGGTTTTGCGTCGGCGCCCAGCGACGCCGATTCCAGCGCCGTGGCGCAGCCAGCGCATACGAAAGTCATCGTGTCGATGCATTCCGGCGGAACTGAATTTTATTTTCCGGCGTTTCGCAATCCGGGCCGCGCTCTGGGGCTTCTTCTAATCACGTTGATTTGGAGCGGAGTGGTTTACGTGCTGTACCACGTGCACGCTCCCTTGTTCTTCTTCATCGTTTTTGGCTTAGTCGATCTGCTCCTAATTCTCGGCGTCTTCCACGTCGCGCTGGGAAGCGCGCGAATCGGCGTGGCCAACAGCGAAATTCTTTCACGTAAGGCCATTCTTGGAACTGGTTCCACCCGCCGGATTCCGGCTTCTGACGTTGCCTCGATTGCGCCCGTGGTCAGCATGCAGCAGGGCGGCAATTCGGGTAACGCATTCTACGCGATCCGCCTGCGGACAAAGAACGGACGCCAATACACTCTCGCGGACGAAATTGACAGCCGTCAGGAAGCTCGCTGGATCGTTTCGCAGATCGAAACGCTGGCCGGCCTGAAAGTAGATACGCACGTCGAAGTGGAATCACCGCTTGGTGTGTCGTCTCAGCCTCCGCAACCGGTGACAGGACAAGTATTCACTCGGCCGCAGTCACCCAAATCCGTGGCCGCCTCCTTGGGCGTCTTTGCGGTGATGGTGGTGGCCATGTTTGGCTGGGTCTTTTGGCGGACGCCCACGGGCGCTTCGCGCGTGAGCGGCTCGCGCGCCTCAACGGCATCGCGTCCAAAGCCTGTTTCGCCTCGCGTCTTTTCCGCGTCCATGACGGACGCGGATGTCGAACGCGTTCTTGCTCTGCCCGCGCAGGACCAAGCGGAAGAACTTCTGGAGCGCGCCATCGGCCACGACGAGCGCGCGCTCGAATTGTTTGATCAGCACATCGAAGGCTGGATCGGGCACATCCGAAAGAGCGATCGAATGAAACAATTGGAGCGGCGCTCGCAGTTTTCCAGGGACCTTCGGGTGCGTTACGCGAACGCGGACATCAATCTTGCCCTGGATGGCTGGCAGAAGAACGAGCACGCCGCCGACCTGCTGATCGAACAGGCGCGCACCGACCAACACTACCGTGCCGCGGCCGTCTATTTTCTTGGCATGCTGGCGGGGCGCGGTGTGGACTACGACCGCATCCATGGCGTGCTCCTCGAATACGCCCGGAATGACAAGGACGCCACCGTGAGGCAGTGGGCTGTCGAGGGCATGCGTTATCTCGGCAAAGATGAAGCTCTCGACGAGTTGTTTACTTCGTTCACGGAAGATCCCTCCACCACCGTGCGCGACCGCGCCGGCTGCAATATTTCCGATTGTGGCAACTTTATGCGCAAGCAGCGCATGAGGATGGTTCCGAAACTCATTGATCTGGCCATGAATTCCCGGACGGCGCCGCAGATGCGGAACTGGTGCTTCCT
>JBGQCW010000229.1:0-4200 GCA_041495565.1 Candidatus Acidiferrum sp. | reverse complement strand
TTCTTTCTGAATGGCCTTCATCTGCTCGCGGAGGAGATACTCGCGCTGGTTCTGGCTGACCTGCTCCTGCACTTGGTCGTGAATTTTTGAACGAAGCTCGAGTACTTCCAATTCCTTCGAAAGTTCGCGGATCAGCGTCTCGAGGCGCCGGCGCACGCTCGAAGTCTCGATCAATTCTTGCCGCAAGAGCGTGGAAAGCGATGGCAGCGTGCCGGCGATAAAATCCGCCAGTCGGCCCGGATCGCCGATGTTCATCGCCGCGGATTGCAAATCGTCGGAAAGCTGCGGCGAATGGCTGACCACGTCGCGGAAGAGGTCCTGCGCGTTGCGCTGAAGCGCTTCGAGTTCCGTGTCCGCCTCGCCGGTGATATCGGGTTGGGCTTCCACCTTCGCGCGAAGATACGGTCGCAAGCCGATCAGATCCACGATTTGAACGCGCTGGAGACCTTCCAGGAAAATCACCACATTTCCGTTCGGCATCTTGACGGTCTTGTGCACTTTTGCCAGCGTGCCGACTTTGTGGAGATCGGCGGCAGAAGGCTCCTCGATGCGCGGGTCGAGTTGCGCGACCACACCCAGCAGCTTCTCGTCGCCCTGGAGTGCGCTTACCAGCGCCAGCGAGCTCTCACGTCCCACGGTCAGAGGCAGGACAGCGCCCGGAAACAAGACGGTGTCGCGGACTGGCAGGATCGGAAGAATCTCGGGTACGACAAATTTTTTCTCAGCCATGATGTCCCCCAAACTCAAACGCGGCGGAAAAAGGGCCGCGCAATACAATTTTAGATGCGCTCAGTGCAGAAAGGGTGCACGAAAGTATGAATGTTGCTGTCATAAAATCTAACTATTGCACACTCACATTTTAACAGCCCCATCGCTCCTTCGCAAGCCTAATCCTAATATGTTTGTATTCAACATTATACGTTCGGTGGTGGCGCACCAATCGCTTGGACGCTCAATAGGGTCATTCGGCTGAATACCCATTCACTTTAATCCTTCCGCCTTTCCGGCCCAAACCTTCGGAGCACGTATTTCCCAGCCTCTTCCCGTGTCTTGATCTGGCCTTCTAGTTGGGCGTCTTCAAGGGTCCCCAAAATCCGGCTGAATAGCGGTCCAGGCTTGAATCCCATGGCCTGCAGATCATCGCCAGTGAGCAAGCGATCGGGCCGTACTTGCTTCGGCGGTGTTTCGGCGATGAATCGCTCGACAAACTGATAGGCGTCCAACTGGCGATGGCTGGAAAGACAATCGAGGCGATGCAACGCCAGATGCTCGTCGAAATGCGGCAGCCGGATGAACCGCTTGAGTGTGGAGGCGCGCATGGACTCGACGTCTTTGAAGCGCATGTGGTTGTTCACCAGCGCCAGGATTTGTGCGGTGTCCTCGTTGGAGAAGCGCAGGCCGTGGCAAATCTCCTCTGCCATTCGGGCGCCTACTTCCACGTGGCCATCGAAGCGAATGCGGTCGCCCGTTTCCGATGCCGGCCTGAATGTCGGAGGTTTGCCGACGTCATGGAGAAGAACACCCCAGGCCAGTGTCGGGGAAGCGCCGGCCGGAAGTCCTTCGAGCATCAGCAGCGTGTGAATCCATACGTCGCCTTCCGGATGATATTGCGGCGGTTGCGGAACGCCCTTCATCGCACGGATTTCGGGCAGAACTTGCAGGAGCAAGCCTGTTTCATCGAGGAGTTCAAATCCTCGGCGAGCGGCGCCCTCGGTAAGGAGTTTGGTCAGCTCTTCGCAGAGGCGCTCGGCGGAAACCTGGCGAATTTCCGGCGCGTGCTGATAAATAGCATCGTTAGTTCCAGGTTCAATCGCAAATCCGAAACGCGCGGCGAAGCGCACCGCCCGCATCATGCGCAGTTTATCTTCCGAGAAGCGGCGGCTGGGTTCGCCGATGGCGCGAATCACTCTTGCTTTCAGGTCGGTCTGCCCACCGACGAAGTCGAGAACTTCGCCGGTATCGTGGCGCATCAGCAAGCCGTTGATGGTGAAATCGCGGCGCTGGACGTCTTCCTCAGCGGTTTTCGAGTAGACCACGCGGTCCGGGTGACGGCCATCGCTATAGCCAACATCCGAGCGGAATGTGGCGACTTCAACTTTCAAACCATCCCGCGGAATCAGAATTACGCCGAATTGCGCGCCAACCGCGACAGTTTCAGGAAAGAGTTGCATGACCTCATCCGGCGTGGCATCCGTGGTCACATCGTAGTCGGCGGGCTCGCGACCCAGAAGTAGGTCGCGCACACACCCGCCCACGAGCAGCGCCTGATAACCGTTTCGGCGTAGCGTGTCGCAGATCGAGTTGGCCATTTCCCGCGGCGTCACGCAGTGATTATGCGACAGACGCGGCTGCGAGGGGAGGCCGGTGTTGTCGAAAGTTTCCGTGAGCGATTATTTCCGCCGAAAGTTCTTGTAGGGCCCGCCTTCTGAGGCGGGCCGTTCTTTCCTTGTAAGAAATCCGCGCCGGCTTCTATTTGCTGCGGAAGACCAGGCAGGTGATGTCATCGGACTGGCGCGTGGCGCCAACGTATTCATCGACTTGTTTCATCAGGAATTTGAGAGTCTCTTGCGCGTTCCAATCCGGCAGATTGCGGATGGCGCTGAGCCAGCGATCGTTTCCGAATTCTACTCCCGATTCATTGAAAGCCTCGACGACGCCGTCGGTGAAGAAAATCAGTGCGTCGCCCACCCTGAGTTCGAGCGAAGCAGTTTCGTACTTCACATCCGATCGAATGCCGAGCGGCAGGCCGCCGACTTCCAGCGTTTCAAGCGCACCGTTCGCGCGGCGGAGAATCGGTGCGTTGTGGCCTGCATTCACGTAAACAAGACGCCGCGAAATGGGATTGTATTCACTGAGGACCGCGGTCGTGAAGCGCAAGCCGTTCAGGCTGTGCGCGCAGGCATAGCGATTCAGCCGCGCTACGAGATCCGCGAGCGGGACCACATCTCCGGCGATGGTCCGCAGGCTGGCCTGCAATGTCGCCATGAGCAGCGCGGCAGGAACGCTCTTGCCAGCTACATCGGCGATGACCACCATCAGCCTCTCCCGCTCGCCGGGATTGGGATAGAACGCATCGTAATAATCGCCGGCAACGGAATTTTGCGGACGCGTGGCGAAAGCAATGTCCGCGCCGGGAACTTCCGGCGCCTGCGATGGAACAAGCCAGGTTTGAATCTCCCGCGCGATTTCCAGGTCGCGCTTCATCGTGACCTTGTCGGCCAGCTCCAGCGATAGCAGCAGAAGGAACAGCAGGGCGGCGACAACTTCGAAGTTCACGTCAAATGCAAAATTGTTTCCGTAGCGAAATTTTATGCCGGACATCACCAGCATCACGAAAGCGGCGAGCAGAAGGACGCGCCGGGCGGGAGACATTTTCAGAAGCAGCGCCCAGAAAAATTCCTTCGCCACATGGAGGGGCCGGCGCCAGCGTGGGAGCTTTTGGATCTCTTCCCAGTCGACGTCGCGGCCATAGAAGCCGTAGCTGGCGCGCGCGTCGGCGGCGAATTGCGACCAGAGGTCGTCGAGTTCGCGGCCTTCACTGATGCGTTGCCAGAAGTGGCGCACGCGATCCGCAGCGCTTACCCGAGGACGGGAAGAGGAGACAACGGGAGTCGGAGGCGCGCTCATGGAAGAAAAGTATAGGGCATTCGGCCGGAGTTTCGCTGGAAGTTACGAATCTTCGCCGTCGTGTCCCGATTCATCGCGGCGAAGCGAGCCGCCGAATTGCACTTTGCCGAAACCGAAGCGGTCGCGAAGATGGTCCGCCGCGCTCGTGAGCTTTTCGAGTTTTGCGCGGCGCTCGGCTTCCAGCAGATCGAGTTGCTCGCCGCCGTGCATGAGGCCGCTGAGACTGACTCCGAGCAGCCGGACTTTTCTTTTCACATCCCGATGCGCGCGAAATAATTCCTGAAATACTCTGAAAATGTCGGAATCGAGCCGCGTTGCTTCCCCCAGCGTTTTCGAACGCGTGTGCGTTTCGAATCCCGCGTAACGAATCGTCAGCGTGAGTGTTCGCGAGGCCAGCCCGGCTTCGCGGAGGCGCTTGCACGCTTTCTGCGAAAGATGGCTGAGCATCGCGGCCATGGCGTTCGAATCATCCGTGTCTTCGCCGAATGTGTGATTCTGCGAAATGGATTTTGGCTCGGCATCAATCACGAACTCATAGGAATCGCCGCCGCGCGCTTTGCGATACAGCGCCGT
>JBGQCW010000228.1:0-4218 GCA_041495565.1 Candidatus Acidiferrum sp. | reverse complement strand
GCTCGCAGTGTCGAATGAAGTATTCGTGGAACTGATGAGATAAAGAAGCAAGGAAGTAATTGAGGTAAGGGAGGACGGAAGCAGAAAAAGATAACGCAGAGACGCTGAGTGCGCGGAGAAGCGCAGAGGGCGGAAAGCGGATAAGGATTTAACACAGAGAACACGGAGAGCAGAGCACAAAGAGCACAGAGGTTGAAGAGAAGAGAGAAAAACATGAGTTATACGGTGGCGAAGGGGAATCAGCGGATGGAGCCGGACCAACTGGAGGAAGTGAGCAAGATTCCGGCTGGAATTGTGGACCTGCGGAGCGATACGGTGACGCGGCCGACGGCGGAGATGCGGCGGGCGATGGCGGAAGCTGAGGTCGGGGACGATGTGTATGGAGAAGATCCGACGGTCAACCGGCTGGAGCGGCGGGCGGCGGAGATATTCGGGAAAGAGGCGGCTCTGTTCGTACCCACGGGCTGCATGGGGAATCTCGTCGCGATCAAGGTGTGGACGCATCACGGCAACGAGGTGATTTGCGAAGAACGCAGCCACGTGAATTTGTACGAATTGGCGTCGATGTCCGCGATTGCGGGGTGCATGCCGCGGGTTGCTCGGGGCGAAGACGGGATTCTGACGTGGAAGGAAATTGAGGCGGTCATCCGGCCGAAGATTTATTACGACTCGCAGACGGCGCTGATCTGCCTGGAAAATACGGTGAACATGTGGGGCGGAACAGTTTATCCGACGTTACAGGTCGAGGATATTTGCGAGCACGCGCATGCGGCGGGGTTGAAGGTGCATCTGGATGGTGCGCGGATTTTCAATGCGGCGACGGCGCTGGGAGAAAACGTCGCGCAAATGACGCGCAAAGTGGATTCGGTGATGTTCTGTTTGTCCAAGGGACTGGGTGCGCCCGTAGGATCGATGGTCGCCGGCAGCAAGGCGTTCATCGAAAAGGGGCGCATTTGCCGCAAGATGTTTGGCGGAGGGATGAGGCAGGCGGGAGTGATCGCGGCGGCGGGGCTACTTGCGCTGGAGAAGTCGCCGGCGCGATTGCATGTGGATCATGAGAATGCGAAGCGGCTGGCGGAAGGCGTCGCCGAAATGCCGGGATTGAAAATCGATCCGAAGAAAGTGCGGTCGAACATTGTGATCTTTGACTGCTCGAAGACCGGTAGGACCGCGGTGGAGCTTTGCGATGCAATGCATCCACACGGCATTTGGGCGCAGGACACGGCGCTGTATTCGGTCCGGGTGGTCACGCACTGCGACGTGGATCGAGCGGGAGTGGAACGGGCGCTGGTGGTGTTGAAGGAAGTCGTGGCAAGGACAGAAAAGGCGGGGGCATGAAGGAGAGACGAATGAAAAGGCTGCTGGTTGTTGCATTCACATTTGCGGGCTTGTTGGGGGCGCGAGGAGCGGGGGCCAAGCAGGCCTCGGCGGCGAAGCCCGGTGCCCAAGCAACTGCCCCGACGGCTGCAGAGGCAAGGAAATTTATTGAGGACGCGGAACAGCGTTTGTTTGAACTGGGGGTGAAGGGTTCGCGGGCCGCGTGGGTGCAGGAGAATTTCATTACCGACGACACGGAACAGATCGCGGCGGAAGCGAGCGAGGCAGCGAACACGGCGGCCGCGAAGTACGCGAAAGAAGCACACCGGTATGATGGAGTGAAATTGCCGCCCGACTTGGCGCGGAAGCGGCTGCTGCTGGAACTCGCGACGGGATTCCCGGCGCCGGATGATCCGAAGGCGCAGAAGGAACTGGCACAGGTGATGGCTTCGCTGGACGGGGATTACGGGAAAGGGAAGTGGTGCCCGGACGGAGACAAAAAGCCGTGCCTAGACGTCACGGCGGTGGGGAAGTTAATGGCCACGAGCCGGGACGCAGAAGAATTGAAGCGCGCGTGGATGGGGTGGCATGCCGTTGGAGCACCGATGCGGCAGCGGTATGCGCGGATGGTGGAACTGGGGGACCAGGGATCGAAAGAACTTGGCTATGCGGATGTTGGCGCGCTGTGGCGGTCGAACTACGACATGCCGCCGGATCAATTTGCGAAGGAACTCGACCGGCTGTGGGAGCAGCTGCGGCCGCTGTATTTGTCGCTGCACGCGTACGTGCGCGGGCAACTAGTCAAGAAATATGGAAAGGATGCGGTTCCACCGGCGGGGCCCATCCCGGCGCACTTGCTCGGGAATATCTGGGCACAGGAATGGAACAACGTCTATGACCTGATGGATTCGCCGAAACCAGCGCAAAAATATGATCTGACGAAGATCCTGAAGGAGCGGAAAACGGATGCGCGCGGGATGGTGAAATACGGAGAGAGTTTCTTCACTTCCTTAGGATTTGCGCCGCTGCCCAAGACGTTTTGGGAGAGATCGCTGTTCACGAAGCCAGCGGACCGCGACGTGGTTTGTCACGCGAGCGCCTGGGACGTGGATTCGAAAGACGACTTGCGGGTCAAGATGTGCATTCAGATCACCGAAGAAGATTTCCGGACGATTCATCATGAATTGGGACATAACTTTTATCAACGGGCGTACAACACGCAGCCGCCACTTTTTCAGGGGAGCGCGAACGATGGATTTCACGAGGCCGTAGGAGACACCATCGCGCTTTCGGTGACGCCGGAGTACCTGAAACAGATTGGACTGATCGATACGGTGCCGCCGGCTTCCGGGGATACCGACTACTTGCTGCAGCAGGCGTTGGAGAAAGTTGCCTTTTTGCCCTTCGGGCTGGTGATCGACAAGTGGAGGTGGGAGGTATTTTCGGGTCAGGTGAAACCGGAGAACTACAACAAAGCCTGGTGGGAATTGCGGACGAAGTATCAAGGCGTGGCAGCTCCCGTGGAGCGGACAGAGGCTGACTTTGATCCTGGAGCGAAATATCACGTGCCGGGGAACGTGCCGTACATGCGTTACTTTCTGGCGCGCATCCTGCAGTTTCAATTTCAACGGGCGCTGTGCCGCGAAACTGGGTATACCGGTCCGCTGCATCGCTGTTCGATCTACGGCAACAAAGTGGCCGGTGAGAAATTGAACAAGATGCTGGCGATGGGGCAGAGCAAACCGTGGCCCGAAGCGCTGGAGGCGCTAACGGGCGAGAAGCAGATGGATGCTTCAGCGCTGGCGGACTATTTTGCGCCGCTAAAAGTTTGGCTCGACGAACAAAATAAGACCAATCACTATCCGGTGGGCTGGTAGCCTCTACAGAAAATACAGTATAAAATAAACTTTGGCTGAGTATAGCCAAAACCCATAGGCGTATTGGAGACTTCGTGGATTTCAACTTTACCGATGAGCAGCAGCAGCTACGCCGCAGTGTGCGCGAATTCGCGGAGGCGGAAATCGCGCCGCATGTGATGGAGTGGGACGAGGCATCGCATTTTCCGATGGAGATCATTCCCAAGTTGGGGGAGATGGGGCTTCTGGGTGTGATTTTTCCAGAACAGTACGGTGGCGCCGGGCTGGGCTACATCGAATACGCGCTGGCCATCGAGGAGCTTTCGCGCGTGGACGGGTCGGTGGGCCTGATTGTCGCGGCGCATAATTCGCTGTGTTCGAACCACATTTTCAAGTTTGGAACAGAGGCGCAGAAGAAGAAATATCTTGTGCCGCTGGCGCAGGGAAAAAAGATTGGGGCGTGGTCGCTGACGGAGCCGGAAGCTGGATCCGATGCGGGCGGCACGCGCACCACCGCGGTTCGTGATGGAAATCACTGGGTACTGAACGGCGCAAAGACCTTCACGACGAACGGGCACTACGCGGACTTTTGCGTGGCCATGGCGGTGACGGACAAGTCGAAGGGATCTCACGGGATCAGTGCGTTCATTCTCGAAAAAGGGATGGCAGGCTTTAAGCCCGGAAAAAAAGAAAACAAGCTGGGAATGCGCGCGAGCGACACCTCCGAAGTCATCTTCATCGATTGCCGCGTGCCGCTGGAGAATCTGCTCGGACCGGAAGGCGAGGGATTTACGGGCAGCCTGAAAATTCTGGACGGCGGTCGCATTTCGATTGCAGCGCTCGGGCTGGGCATGGCGCAGGGTGCGCTGGAAGCAGCGACGAAATACGCGAAGCAGAGGAAACAGTTTGGGCAGGCCATCAGCGAGTTTCAGGCGGTGCAATTCAAGCTCGCAGACATGGCGACGGAAGTGGAAGCCGCACGGCTGCTGGTGTATCAGGCAGCGTGGCTGGCGGATAAGAAGGACGTGCGATTTACGAAGGAATC
>JBGQCW010000227.1:0-4228 GCA_041495565.1 Candidatus Acidiferrum sp. | reverse complement strand
GCGCGAACATGCCATGGGCGCGATCGTGAATGGGATGACACTGTCCAAGCTGCGGGCATTCAGCGCGACGTTCTTTAATTTTAGCGACTACATGCGGCCGAGCATGCGCCTCGGCGCTTTAATGGAGATTCCTGCGATTTATATTTTCACGCACGACTCGATTGGCGTGGGAGAAGACGGGCCGACGCACCAACCCGTCGAGCAAGTGGCGTCGCTGCGCGCGATGCCAAACATGCTGGTTTTGCGGCCGGGTGACGCGAATGAAGTGGTCGAAGCGTACAAGGTGATCCTGCAACACACGCATGGACCTTCGACCTTGGTGTTGACGCGGCAGGCGATGCCGACGTTCGACCGCACGAAATACGCTCCTGCATCGGGCGTCGCCAGGGGAGCTTATGTTCTGGCCGATGCTGCGGGCGGAAAACCGGATGTGATACTGATGGGAAGCGGCAGCGAAGTGTCGCTCTGTATGGAGGCTTTCGAAAAATTGAATGCGGCCGGCATCAAGGCGCGAGTCGTGAGCATGCCATCTTGGGAACTCTTCGAACGACAGGATGCTGCTTACAAAGAAAGTGTCCTCCCTGCGAGCGTGACGGCGCGCGTTTCCGTGGAGATGGCTTCGACATTTGGATGGGAGCGCTACGTCGGCAGCAAGGGCAAAATGATTGGGATGCGCAGCTTCGGCGCATCGGCGCCTCTAAAGGACCTGAAGAAAAAATTCGGCTTCGAGACAGAGAACGTCGTGGCGGCGGCGAAGGCAGTGCTCGGAAAGTGAGCCGGCAATGAAGATCGTAATTGGCTCGGACCACGCGGGATTTCAACTGAAAGTGGCCATGGGCGATTTGTTGCGCGCTTTGGGACACGAAGTCCTGGACATCGGCGCGTTCAACGAAAATCCGTCCGATTATCCGGATTTTGCCGAAGCGGTGGGGCGGGCTGTTCTCGTTGGCAAGGCCGACCGCGGCGTGCTCATCTGTGGCAGCGGCGTAGGCGCGAGCGTGGCGGCAAATAAGCTGCCGGGGATTCGGGCGGCGGTCTGCCACGATTCCTATTCTGCGCATCAGGGCGTGGAGCACGACGACATGAACGTGCTCGTGCTCGGTTCGCGCATCATCGGCTCGAAGCTCGCTGAGGATCTGGTGAAGGCGTTCCTGGGCGCAAAGTTCACGAACGAAGAGCGGCACGTGCGGCGGCTCGGAAAAGTGAAAGCGCTGGAAGCAAAGTTTGCGGCGGGCTTGAAGCAGTAAGAAAAACGATCGGTGTTCTGAGCGAGACGCCCGCCCACCCTGCTCGGGCGTACAATAGGGTTTCGAAGGTTTGTCGAAGTGAAGGAGAACCAGGATGACGACGACAACGACGGTTCCAAACATTTCGACCGGCGGGACAACGAATCCGCTGAAGGGGCTGCTGGCCTACGGACAATCCCCCTGGATGGATTACATCCGCAGAGACCTGCTCACCAGCGGCCAGTTGAATAAGTATATTGAAAACGACGGTCTGCGGGGCATGACCTCGAATCCGGCGATCTTTGAAAAAGCCATCACCGGGAGCAATCTCTACGGCGACATGCTTGCATCGCCGGACGCGAAGAAGCTCACTGCCAAGAGTCTCTTTGAGAAGATCGCCATCCGCGACGTTCAAGACGCCTGCGACATCTTCAAACCCGTCTATTCGGAGTCCAAGCGCCGCGACGGTTACGTCAGCCTTGAAGTTTCACCCCATCTCGCCAACGACACCAAGGCCAGCATCGAGGAAGCCCGCCGCCTCTGGAAAAGCGTTGCTCGGCCGAATGTCATGATCAAGATTCCCGGCGCCCCGGAAGGGCTCCCCGCCATCCGACAGCTTCTCGAAGAAGGGATCAATATCAATATCACCCTGCTCTTCGCACAATCCGCTTATGAGCAAGTTGCGGAGGCGTTCCTTGCAGCGCTTGAAACTCGAGCCGCCAAGGGCCAGGACATCAGCCACATCGCCAGCGTCGCGAGCTTTTTCGTCAGCCGCATCGACAGCCTGGTCGACAGCAAGATCGATGAGAAACTCAAGACGGCCGCGGCCGCCGGCCAGAAGTCGCTGCTCGAAAGCATTCGCGGCAAGATTGCGATTGCGAATGCCCGGCTCACCTACAAGAAATATCAGGAGCTTTTTGGCGGCCCGCGCTGGAAAGCGCTTTCCGCGAAGGGCGCACAGACGCAGCGCTTGCTCTGGGCCAGCACCAGCACGAAGAATCCCAAATACCGCGACGTGCTCTACGTCGAAGAGCTGATCGGTGCGGACACCGTGGACACCATTCCTCCGGCGACATTCGACGCTTTCCGGGAACACGGGAAGCTGCGTCCGAGCCTCACTGAAAACGTCGAAGGAGCCGCGAAGACCATGGCGGACCTCGCCAAGGCTGGCATTTCGATGAAGGAAGTGACAGAAAAGCTGCTGGCGGACGGCGTCAAGCTCTTCTCCGATGCCTTCACAACGCTGTTGGCCGCGACGGGCAAGAGCGCCGGAGTGCGCGCGTGAGCGTCAACAAACAAACCTACAAATTGCCGAGTTCGCTTGCAGGTGCAGTCGCGGCTTCCCTCGACGACTGGAAGAGAAACAATAAGGTCGCGCGCCTCTGGCAGAAGGATGCTTCGCTGTGGAGCGGCACGGATGAAACCAATTGGCTGGGCTGGCTCACCATCACGGAGGAGCAGCTCGCGCACATTGACGCTCTCAAGCAGATCGCCGCGGACGTGAAAAAAGCGCGCTTCAAGCATGCCCTGTTGCTGGGCATGGGCGGGTCCAGCCTCTGCCCCGAAGTGTTGCGCATGACCTTCGGAAAGGTCAAAGGCCATCCCGAGCTTCACGTTTTGGATTCCACGGACCCCGCGCAAATCAAAGCCATCGAAGCGATGGTAGACCTCAAGAGCACAATCTGCATCGTTTCGAGCAAATCGGGGAGCACGCTCGAGCCCAACATTTACAAGCAATACTTTTTCGAGCGCGTGAAAGCCAAGGTGGGTGAGAAAGAAGTTGGCGATCGCTTCATCGCCATCACCGACCCTGGCTCGAAAATGCAGCAGGTCGCCGAAGGCGACAAATTCCGCAAGATTTTCATGGGGGTGCCGAGCATCGGCGGCCGCTATTCCGCGATTTCCAACTTCGGCATGGTTCCCGCCGCCGTCATGGGCGTGGACGTTGCAAAATTCCTGAAAAACACAGAAGAGATGGTCAAGGCGTGTGGCGCTTCTTCCGCCGCGGATTCGAATCCCGGCGTGATCCTCGGAACTATCCTGGGCGTCGCCGCCAATCACGGCCGGGACAAACTCACCATCATCACTTCACCGGGAATCTTCGACCTCGGGGCCTGGCTCGAGCAATTGATCGCGGAATCCACGGGGAAAATCGGCAAGGGCATCATTCCCGTGGATCGCGAACGCCTCGCCAAGCCAGCTACTTATGGCAACGACCGCGTCTTCGCCTATCTGCGCCTGGCATCGAAGCCCAACAAGGCGCAGGATGCGGCCGTCGCCGCGCTCGAAAAAGCCGGGCATCCAGTTGTGCGCATCACGCTGCCGAACATCTACAACCTCGGCCAGGAGTTTTTCCGCTGGGAAATTGCTACCGCCGTCGCCAGCTCCATCATCGGCATCAATGCGTTCAATCAGCCTGACGTGGAAGCGAGCAAGATCGAAACCAAGAAACTGACGAGCCAATACGAAGCGACGGGAAGTCTTCCACCGGAATCGCCTTTCTTCGAGGACCAGGGCATCAAGCTTTTCGCCGATGAAAAAAACACCGCGGCGTTAAGAGGCGGCGCGAAACTTGCCGACGTTTTGAAAATGCATCTCGCGCGCGCCGGAGCGGGCGATTATTTTGCCGTTCTTGGCTACATCACCATGAATCCCGCAAATGAAAAAGCTTTGCAGGGCATCCGGCATGCCGTACGCGACAAGAAGAAGGTGGCCACGGTTCTCGGTTTTGGCCCCCGCTTTCTGCACTCCACCGGACAAGCCTACAAAGGCGGCCCGAACAGCGGCGTTTTTCTGCAGATTACCTGCGACGATGCCAAGGATCTGCCGGTTCCTGGACAAAAGTTTACTTTTGGGGTTGTGAAGGCGGCGCAAGCCCGCGGCGATTTCGCCGTTCTTGCCGAACGCGGCCGCCGCGCCTTGCGCGTCCACCTTGGAAGAAATGTAAAGGCGGGGCTGGCGACGCTCGCCAAAGCCGTGCAAAAGGCAATCGCCTAAGGCGG
>JBGQCW010000226.1:0-4238 GCA_041495565.1 Candidatus Acidiferrum sp. | reverse complement strand
GATTTGGAACTCCCGCATCCATGACGGGACGCTACACGCCAATTGCTAATGCGTTTCGGATTGAAGTTCGACGTTTTGCCGATAGCCAACGCGAACTCTCATGGCCTGGGCGACCTTGACTTAGAGTTCGGTGCATCGCAGACTTAATTCATGTCCCACATTTACATCAAGTTGGATTTTGGCACGGACGAGGAAAAGGCGCAGCAGGCGCGACACAAGCTCGACGGTTGGAAGCAAGCATTCCGCTTGGATAAGAGGCTCCTCTACAAACTCGACCGTCCGGAGAGCGCTGCTGGAGAAGCGTCCGCGAAGCACGAGGCCGCTGAAAAACCGGCGCCTGCCGCCAAATCCAAGGCAAAGACGAAAGACAAATCGAGCGAAGCGGCGAAGGAAAAGCCAGTCACCGCTGCGAACGGCAAGGTGAGTTTGCTGGTGCGCTTGTACTTCAGTTCACATGAAAAGCTCTCCGAGCAGCGCTGGGTTGCCCGCATACCTACGGAGGAGCCGTTCAAGAGCGCGTCTCCGAAAGTCATCCTTCAGACCGATCCTGAGTTCGACAAGACCGATCAGCAGTTCGAATCTCTCGATTAGCCACAACTGTGCCTGTGCCCGATTTGGGAGTACGGCTTGCCGAGGCCAATTTGGCCTGTTCGGGCCGGGGCTGCCGTGCATCCGGCTCGCCAAATAGACCAGTGGAACCCGGAAATCCGCTATAATTCAATTCCGCAGAGGCACAATTCCGAATTCCAACTCGAGGGCAGGACGAATGGCGTCACAAACGCGCGTCAAAGTGGCCAAACTTGACGCCCCCAAAGTTCACGGCCTCGATCACGACACCCTGATTCGCCTTTACCGCACGATGTACCTTTCGCGGCGGCTCGATGACCGCGAGATCCAGCTCAAGCGCCAGAACAAAATCTACTTTCAGATCTCCAGCGCCGGCCATGAAGCGGTCACTGCCGTCATGGGCCTTTTCCTTCGCCCGGGCGTGGACTGGTTTTATCCCTATTACCGGGATCGCGCGCTTTGCCTGATGCTCGGCGTAACTCCCCTGGAGATGCTTCTCGCGGCAGTTGGAGCGAAGGATGATCTCAGCTCTGGCGGCCGGCAAATGCCCTCGCACTGGGGCCATCCAAAGTGGAACATTGTCAGCAAGTCTTCCTGCACCGGCACGCAATTCGTCCAAGCCGTGGGCGCGGCGGAAGCCACTCTCTATTACGAAGGGCGTCCCAAGGCCTTGGCTCAAGCCAAGAAGGCGCCACTCGGGGAATATGTGAACCACGAGCGCGATGAAATTGTGTACGTCTCCGGTGGCGACGGCTCGACGAGCGAGGGCGAATTCTGGGAATCGCTCAACGTTGCCTGTGGCAGGAAGCTGCCGCTCCTGTATCTCATCGAAGACAACGGCTACGCCATCTCGGTTCCCGTCGAAGTGCAGACCGCCGGCGGCAGCATTTCTAAACTTACACGCGGTTTTCCCAGTTTGCATGTTGCGGAATGCGACGGCACCGATCCATTCGAAAGCCATTCCGTCTGCAAAGAAGCGGTGGAGTATTGCCGCGAGCGCCGCGGCCCGGCGCTTATCCACGCGCACGTGACGCGCCCGTATTCCCATTCCCTCTCCGACGACGAAAAACTTTACAAATCTGCCGAAGAGCGCGAGGAAGAGGCGCGGCGCGATCCGCTTTCGAAGCTTGCGCTGGTCCTGGTTCGCGAAGGCGTGCTGGACCAGAAGCAGATCGAATCCATGGAAGCGGAAATTGACAACGAGGTCCGCGATGCCGCCGACCAGGCTCTTTTGGCCGAAGTACCCTCCGTCGAGTCCATTCGAATGCACGTCTACTCGCAAGAGATCGACCCGGCGTCATCCGCGTTCGAAACGCAACCGCACTACCACGGCGCGCCAAAAACCATGGTTGAAATGGTCGCAGCAACACTTGCTGACGAGATGGCCCGCGACGAACGCATCATGATTTTCGGCGAAGACGTGGCCGATGCCAGCCGCGAAGAGAACCTCAAGCACGTGAAAGGGAAGGGCGGCGTCTTCAAAGCAACGTCGGGTCTGCAGCGCAAATATGGGAGCGATCGCGTCTTCAATTCGCCGCTTGCCGAAGCCAGCATCGTGGGGCGTGCCATCGGCATGGCTACTCGCGGTTTAAAGCCGGTTGCCGAGATTCAGTTCTTCGATTACATCTGGCCCGCCATGATGCAGATTCGCGATGAGCTCTGCGTGATGCGCTGGCGTTCGAATGGCGCTTTTAAGGCGCCGGTAGTTCTTCGCGTGCCAATCGGCGGCTACCTCACCGGTGGCGGCATGTACCACAGCCAGAGCGGCGAATCGATTTTCACGCATTGCCCCGGCCTTCGCGTGGTGATGCCGTCGACGGCCCTCGACGTGGCCGGTCTTTTGCGTACGGCCATTCGCTGCGACGATCCGGTCATGTTCCTCGAGCACAAGCATCTTTACCGCCAGCCGTACAACCGCTCGGAGAATCCGGGGCCGGATTTTACGGTTCCATTCGGGAAGGCTCGCGTGGTGAAAGAGGGCACGGATCTGAGCATCGTTACCTACGGCGCTTTGGTTCATCGCGCTGAAGTGGCCGCGGCCCAGCTCGAGCGCGAAGGCATTTCGGTCGAGATCATCGACCTGCGTTCGCTCTCCCCCTACGATTGGGAAGCCATCGCTGCGACTGTTCGAAAGACGCACCGCGTCATCGTGGCCTACGAAGACATGCTGAGCTGGGGCTATGGCGCGGAACTTGCGGCGCGCATTGCCGACGAGCTATTCGAAGAGCTGGACGCCCCCGTGAAGCGCGTGGCCGCCATGGACACGTTCTGCGCCTACCAGCCGAAGCTTGAAGAGATGATCCTGCCGCAAACGGGGCACATCACGGCCGCGGTCAAGCAGCTCTTGGAGTATTGAGCCAGTTGGGTTTAGACTGCCGATTCGGGAAACTTTTTAGAGGGTAGGTACGTATCTAGAGGTAGTGAAGCAGAGAAAGCTTGCTCTGTGGGGGTGATTCAATGAACTGCCCAAATTGCCAAAAGGATATCGCGAGCGGATCGAAGTTCTGCTACAACTGCGGCGCAAGACAGCCGGAAGGGGCTGCGCCATCGGTTCCCCCTGGCTATGCTCCTCATAAAAGGTTGGTGCGCTCCACGAATGACAGAAAAATCGCGGGTGTCTGCGCCGGCGTGGCCGATTATTTCGACATGGATCCCACCATCGTCCGGGTGGTCTGGTTGCTGGCAACTCTGATTCCCGGTCCGAACATCCTCGCCTATATCATCATGTGGATCGCAGTGCCCGAAGGGCCAACGGGAGTGGTGGCGAACTCAGCTGCGACATCGTCGTAGGCCGCGGCCCATCGTCGCCGGGCGCGTTTAGTTTTTCGACTTTTGAAAACTTGCCCTGCCACCCTTGCCACTTTCAAAAAGCGGGTGATCTAGGGAAATCATTCCCGCTCCAACCGTGACGAGCGCGAAACATGCTGCGAGCATCGCCAGAGGGAATTCGTAATTGTGGACGGCCAGGTAGCTGCCGCTGCTGTGCACTTTCCAGATGGCCACGCCCATTTCAATTGCCAAGAGCAGCGCCGCCCCTCGCGTAAACAGCCCCAGGACCAGCAGCAGACCGCCAAAAACTTCCAATACCCCGGAAATGTAAACAAAATATCCCGGCAGTCCATGCTGCACGAAGAAACCCTGCATCCCGCCGCCTTGATGCGCGAGTTTCGGATAGCCGTGGGAGAAAAAAATCAGCCCGAGGGCTACGCGGAGCGCCAGTAACCCCAGTGGCTGAAGGGAATTGAGAGACTTCATGAAAGATCCTCCGCGATTCATTGCAAGAACTGTTTTCGAACGCTGCGGCATTCTAGCAGAAAAACAAACCACCCACTGCCGCACCCGGCGCCGCCAGACTTTCAGGTACAATCTTTAGCGAACCTTGAAAGTCCAACGGGGAATGATGGCGAAGGTTGAGACGATGGGCGTGGCTAACGGCGCATGAAGAGAAAACTCCTCATTGCCGTGCCGTTGCTTTGCCTTGTGGGCCTGTTGGCGTGGTGGTTCCGGCCCAAGCACGAAACGCTCGGCGAAGCCTTCGTGAGCGAGCGCAGCGTCACTCTGTGGGGCCGGGTGGCGCAGGTGCGCGAGCCACTCGGCATGTTGCACTACGGCGATCGCGTCGCCGTCGTTGCCCGCCGGAATGACAACGTGGAAGTCCGCACGGCCGCGGG
>JBGQCW010000225.1:0-4239 GCA_041495565.1 Candidatus Acidiferrum sp. | reverse complement strand
CCGTCGAATATTACGACGTCATTTTCAGCTTGGCGGAATCGCCGAAGCAGGATGGCGTGCTTTGGGCCGGAACCGACGATGGTCTGGTCCAACTCACACGCGATGGCGGAAAGAATTGGGCAAACGTTACACCGAAAGAGACGCCCGAGTGGGGGATGGTCAGCCTCATCGAAGCGTCGCCCTTTGATGCCGCGACTGCCTATGTCGCCGTGGACGCTCACAAGCTCGACAATTTTCGTCCTTACATCTTCAAGACCAGCGACTTCGGAAAAAGCTGGTCCAAGATCATCGGCGGCTTGCCGGAGAACTCCTACGTGCACGCCGTCCGTGAGGATCCCGCGCGCAAAGGCTTGCTCTACGCGGGCACGGAAACCGGCGCCTGGGTTTCGTTTGACGACGGTTTACATTGGCAGGCGCTCCAGAACAATCTGCCGGTGACGCCGATCCACGATCTACTCATCCACGGCAGCGACCTCATCGTGGCCACGCACGGTCGTTCCTTCTGGGTGCTGGACGATCTGAGCCCGCTGCGGCAGATGACCCAGGCGATTTCGGCCGAGGATTCGCATCTCTTCGCACCCGCGGCCGCGATTCGCACGCGGACGGGTCACGCCAATCCGCGGCGCTATCCCATCGGGGAGAATCCGCCCGACGGCGCGATCCTCTACTACCACTTGAAAGAGAAGCCAAAGGATCCGGCGAAGCTCGAACTCCTCGATGCCCAGGAGAAAGTCATCCGCAGCTTCTCCAGCGAGAAGAAAAAAACCGATGAAGCGCCCTCCGAATGGGAGCACGATGAGGACGTAGAGCATATCCCGGCCGAAGCGGGCTTGAACCGCTTCGCGTGGGATTTGCGTCATGAGACGCCCACGAAGATTCCCGCGTCTATTTATAGCAACGGACGGCCGATCGGTCCCCTGGTTCTTCCGGGCCGATATCAAGTGCGGTTGACGGCCGCGGGAAAGAGTTTTACGGCTCCGCTCGAAGTGAAGCTCGATCCCCGCGTGAAAACGTCCGAAGAAGACCTGCGCAAACAATTCGACCTGATGCTTAAACTGCGCGACCGGCAGGACGAGATGAACAAAGCAATCCTGGCCATTCGCGACCTGCGAACTCAGCTCCAGGCGCTCGAAAAGCGCCTTGGGTCACGCGACGATGCAAAGTCGGTGGTATCGGCTTCCAGCGACTTGCGCAAGAAAATCAGCGCTATCGAAGAGGAATTGATCCAGGTGAATTCGAAGGCTTCCGAGGACGAGGCCAACTACCCGACCAAGCTCAACAGCAAGCTCGGTTATTTGGGTGAAGTCGTGGACAGCGCCGATGCCGCGCCGACTGCTGCGGAACTGGCAGTCTTCGCCGAGCTCGACCCGCAACTGGAATCTCAGCTCGTGAAATGGCGCGAGGTGCTATCGAAAGATATCCCCGCGCTCAACGACACCATGCAGAAAAATAACGTCCCGCTCATCGCGCCATCCGCGGCCAAACCCAACTAGCGCGGCGCGAGGAACTCTGAGCCATCGCGAGGTTTTTGAGTAGTGCTTCTCTCTTCAGCGCTGAAACGCGGCTGCGATTTGTTTTCCCCAGTGCGAAAGGTGGTTGAGCGACTCGGTGTGCGTCGGGTCCAGGTGCAGCGGCGTGATGGAAACTTCCCCTGCAAAAATTGCCGCGTAGTCCGTATTTGGCTCCACATCCTTATCGATCTTCTGTTCGAAGAGCCAAAAATAGCTGCGGCCGCGCGGATCTTTTCCTTCGCTTAGTTGATTGCGCGTAATTTTCTGCGATTGCCGCGTGAATTTCACTCCGCCGCTCCACGGCTCCGGCACGTTCACATTCAGCAGCACCTGATCCGGCAATCCTTCCTTCAAAATCATTTCTGCCGCGGCCCGCGCTACCCGCGCGGAATCTTCGAATTTCACTTTCGCGCCTTTCGAGCACAACGATAATGCCATCGACGGAATGTGATGCAGCGCCCCTTCGCGCGCCGCACCCACGGTTCCCGAATAGTAGACGTTTTCTCCGAGATTCGCGCCATGGTTGATTCCGGAAATTACCATGTCCGGCTTTTCCGGCAAAAGTTTGTGCAGCGCCACAATCATGCAATCCGCCGGCGTCCCGTCAATCGCCCACTCCCGCTCCCCTACGGGGTGGCAAACAATGGGTTGGCGCAGCGTCAGCGATTGCGCCGTTCCGCTCTGCTCCCGGCTCGGCGCCACAATGCTGACCGTGGCAAGTCCTTCGAACACCGCTGCCAGCGCGCGGAGGCCTTCGGCTTGATATCCATCATCGTTGGTCAGAAGAATATGCGGCATAGTTTATGCGATTTGCGTCGCTTCACTTTCTCGAGACATCCAGCGTACGCGGTTTTCCAGCGGCGGAAATACGAGGCAGCGGCGGCGTGTCCGAAAAAGAAATGGTCGGGACGACTGGATTTGAACCAGCGACCTCACGCACCCCAAGCGTGCGCGCTACCAGGCTGCGCTACGTCCCGACCGGTACGCTGACCACGACAGGCCGAAAAATCAGAAGGCCGAATCGGAGAGGGGATCAGCACCCTCAAGGCTATCACCGCCGTTCGAGAAGCGTCAAGAAAGCCCGCAGCGTATCGCGCAGATCGAGCAGCATCTTGCGGCTGAGGAGCTGCGCCGCCCCCTCGGCGGACGTGTTGGCGGAGGCACCTTCCGAATCCATCGCTCCTTCGTGCTCGCGGAGGTGCCGGCGTGCGCCCGCGATCGTGAACCCTTCGTCATAGAGCAGGCGCTTGATGCGAAAGACCATGTCCACGTCTTCCTGGCGATAGAGGCGGCGGCCGCCGGCGCTCTTGAGCGGCTGGAGCATGGGGAATTCGGTTTCCCAGTAGCGCAGCACAAAAGGTTTCAGCGCCGCCAACCGGCTGACGTCGCTGATGCGATAGAAGCCCTTTTCAATTGCGGTTTGCGCGGCTGCGCCGTTGCTTGGCATTTGTTGAAAACCCTGCCGGGAAGGGGGACGCGGATATCCTAGCAGTTTGCGGTGATTTGCTGTAGAGAGAAGCGATCACTGGTCACGGCCGGCGTCACCGCCCGAGGGCCTTTCGCCGCGTTTGCGGAGACGGTGAATGAAGCGGATCGGCGTGCCGATGAAGTCAAACTTGGCACGCAGCTGGTTCTCCAGGAATCGTGAGTAGCTGAAGTGCAGCGGGGCCTTCTGATTGGTGAACATCAAAAATGTTGGCGGGCCAATTTTCGCCTGCGTGATGTAGTAAATACGCACGGGGCGGGCCTTCGGCGTGGTTCCGCGCTGCAAGTCCACTTCGTCCTTGAGCCAGTTGTTCAGAGCCGGAGTGGAAATGCGGCGGCGGCGCGCTTCCCAGCACTGATTGATCAGCGGAAAGAGTTTATCCGCGCGCTCGCCCGTTTTTGCAGAGAGAAAAACGATTGGCGCGTAGCTGAGGAATTTCAATTTGGCGCGGATCATTTTTTCGTAATCGAACATGAGCCGGCCCACATCGAAGTTTTCCGGTCTGTGCCTTTCGCCGGGCGCGCGCCCGGCCTTGCCTTTGGCCGTAGCGGCGTCACGCGAAGCGGCGTTGCGGGCGGCAATGACGGCGAGATCCCATTTGTTGATGACGATGACCACGGAGCGCCCGGACCCTTCGGCATAGCTGGCGATCTGCGCGTCACCTTGCGTGACACCCTGCTCGCCATCGACGACCAAGAGGGCAACGTCGCAACGCTCCAAGCCGCGGCGGGCCATCACCACGCTGAGTTTTTCCGCGACCAGCGTAGTTTTTCCTTTGCGACGAATTCCGGCCGTATCCACGAAACGATAGGTGCGGTCTCCGCGCGTAGTCTCCGTGTCCACATTGTCCATGGTGGTTCCGGGAATCGGCGAAACGATGGAGCGCTCCTCGCCGACCATGCAGTTGAGCAGTGTGGACTTGCCGACGTTGGGCCGCCCGATGATGGCGACTTCAATGGTGTCGGGCTGCTTTTCTTCCTCGGTGGATGCCACGACGCTCACTTGCGAGAGCGCCTCATCGAGAAGATCGTCGACGCCGGTGCCGTGCTCCGCCGCAATCGGGAATACGGGCACGCCGATGCGATGGAAAACGGCGGCGTTCACTTCCTGCAAAGGCGAATCCACTTTGTTGACCGCGATCACGAAGGGCTTGCCGGTGGTGCGCAGCAGCCGCGCCAGCTCTTCATCGAGCGGCGTGAGGCCCGCCTGGCTGTCCACGACCAAAACGAGCAAGGCGGCCTT
>JBGQCW010000224.1:0-4250 GCA_041495565.1 Candidatus Acidiferrum sp. | reverse complement strand
TGCGAGTTGCGACGCCGATCCGCTTCTCTATAACGGCGAGCTTGGGCAGCTTATGGCCCTCCTGCGAAACGCGATCTGCATCGTCGGCGGCGACACCGGGCCGCTTCATTTGGCGGTCGCCCTTGGAACACCTGTGGTCGCTCTCTTCGGTCCGACCGATCCTGCGCGCAACGGCCCGTATCGCAGCGGCGGCAGTGCCGGGGCTGCTTCTCAAGCCGACATCGTCCTTCGCAGCCCCCGAGCAGTCACAACCTACAAGCGAGGCGACCAAGCCGATCCTTCCATGTTGGAAATTGAAGTCGATGCGGTCCTCGGTGCTGTCCGCCGCCAAGTCGAGTCACGCGCATGAGCGCCGCGAGCGCATTCTTCGTCCGATGGCGAGTTCGTCTCGGCTATCCACTGGCGATTGTCGTTTTGTGGTTTGCCCGGCCCATGCCGCGCAGCATTCTCTCCGGTGCGCTGGTTGGTTTGATCGGTTTGTGGCTGCGCGCCTATGCCGCCGGATATCTTCACAAGCAGGAAGTCCTCACCGTCACTGGTCCCTATGCGTACACCCGCAATCCGCTGTATCTCGGTAGCGCCATTCTCGCTCTTGGCGTAGGGATTGCCACCCGCTCCTGGGTCTCCCTCTCCATTCTTTCCGTTTATTTCGCGCTTTTTTATTCCATCGTTATGCGGCGGGAAGAGAAGGAACTCCACCTGCGCCACGGCGCCGCCTTCGAGGAGTACGCGCGCGCTGTCCCGCTTTTCATTCCGCGTTTTACCTCTGCCAAGCGGACAGGGGCATCTGCGGGCTCGTTTTCATTTGCGCAGTACAAGAAAAACCATGAATGGAAGGCTGCCGTTGGTTTCTTACTGCTTCTCGCCGTCTTGCTTGTGATTTGGTACATCCGCTTGCATTGAAGCCGCCGCCCCTGCCGCAGCAGGACAAGCGACGAAGCAGGTGATTTCCAGCCGTGCTCCGTCCGTCAAAACATGTACGGCGCCGTCGCGATCGGTCCTCAAGATGCGCACGTTCGCGTTCGCCAATCGATCAAGCAGCTCCGAGCTGGGGTGTCCATATGGATTGCTTTCTCCCGCTGAGATAATTCCAACTTGCGGTTGCACGGCCGCTAGAAATTCCGGGGAAGTTGAATTTTTGCTTCCGTGGTGCCCCACTTTCAGGACATCCGCGCGCATTGCGTCAGCAGGATTCTCTGCCAGAATCTGGTGCTCCGCCTGTTTCTCCGCATCTCCTGGCAGGAGCATGACCCGATTTCGGTAGCGCAGCCGCAGCACCAGTGAATCATTGTTTTGCGCCGCAGGAGCAACCTCTTCCGAGACGATCTCCGGCCACAAGAATTCACCTTGCGCACCATCCCAGGAAAAAGACTTGCCACGAAGCTCGCGTTCGATGGGGATGTGCCGCTCGTTCGCGATTTCTTCCAACTTTGCCAACGCGGGGGAAGACACTTCACGCCCGATCCAAAGTGCTCCGACTCGAAAGTTTTCCAGAATTGCCGTCAATCCGCCGAAGTGATCCTGATGCGCGTGCGTCAAAGCCACCACATCCAGTTTCTGAAACCCCCGCGACCACAGATACGGAGACACCGCTTCTTCGCCTGGGTCGATACTATTGTTTTGCTCGTGTCCGGGAAACCCGCCGAACGCGCCGCCGCCATCAATCAGCAGAGTTTTTCCACCAGGAGAGACGACAAACAGAGAATCACCCTGACCAACATCCAGGACTGTAACCTCCAGTTTTCCCGTCGCCCATTGCGAGCCAAAAGGATAGACCGCGATAATCAGTGCGCTTGTCATCCATGCCAAGCACGAACCCCAGGCAATTCTTCTCCATATCGGATGTTTCAGTCGAAATGTAGATGCGAGTAGAAGCGCAGCAACAAAAAAGAACACGATCAGCCAGAACGACGGCCCGGGAATCCGGTAACTCCATCGCGAGAGATGTGCAAACCAGTGAACAATGTGGACAAGCAGCGTGGTGAGCCATGCGAGTGGTGCCGCGAGGATTTTACCCAGTGCGGGGAAGAGCAGCCCCATCGCCAAGGTTAGAAAGCCAAGCGGCACGACGACGCCCGTTAGCGGCACAGCAGCAAGATTTACGAGTGGCCCCGACAAGGTAATCCGGTGAAAATCGCGAGCCATCAAAGGCAGCATGCCAATTTGTAGCACCAGCGTCACCACGAGCAGTTCCCACACTCGAAACGTCAAAGACAGTCCGCCAACGAGAGAGTCTTCCGTCGTTCGAGCGAGCTGTTGCGGCAGCCGCTCAGAAATCCATTGCGCCCCTGAACGGAGATCGATGCGAAACTGCGCGGCGCGCGGCTCATGAGCGGCATCCCGCGTCACGTCTCTCCAGCCCCGCAGCGCGCGCACATACAGCTGAACTGTTTTCTCCAGCCACGGTGCCGCCAACCCGGATATACATCCGATTGCGACAAAGGTGAGTTGAAAGCTCGAATCTCGCAACGCGAGCGGTTTTGCCATTAGCAAGGCCAGCGCCGCCACCGCAGCCGAATTCAGCAAATCCAGCCGTCGAAAGAAGATTCCGCCAAGCACCACAATCGCAGCCATCATGGCTGCACGCAGCACAGGAGGACGCTGTTCTACGACCGCCACGTACGCAAACAGCAGGGTGAGCGTGAAAAGCGTGGTCCACATTGGCGACAGCCTGAGCTTTCGCCCTACCCAGTAGAGCGCAAATGCGAGTGCGCCCACGTGCAAACCTGCGACGACCAGTACATGGAACACGCCCGTCTTCTGAAAATCCACCGCTTCGGAGCGATCGACAAAGCTGCGATCGCCCAGAAGCATCGCCCGCAAAACACCGGCGACCTGCGGAGTTCCTCCAAATAAGTCTTCGATCTCGTCGCGCAACCGCCGCCGCGCCCGCGCCAATCGTGTTCCGGCCGTTGGAGTTGCCGAAGCAATCCGCTCGATCAACTCCGGTGCTCTCAGCGTCGCCACTAGGTCGATGTTCTGCTGCGCCAGATAAGCGCGTCTGTCGAATGCGCCCTCATTCTTGAATACTTGTGGCTGCCGGGCCTCCGTCAAAACCGAAACCTCATCACCGGCATGAAGAGTCGGAGGCATCGGCCCCTCCGAATGCGGCGTGAAACTCAATCGCAAACCACCTTGTGCCGGCCGCAACGCACCCTCGAATTCAAATCCGGATAGCTCGACTTCATATCCATAGCCCCAGGGCAAGCGCGTTGGCTCGTCGCGAAGGTGTCCGTACCAGCGCAGAGGTGCCTCCAAGTTAATGCGCCGTTGCTCCACGAGCGAAGTCGCGTGCTCCGGGGCCCGCGGTTGTTCCGCGATGATGGTTCCCGCGAAGCCAAGCAAGATCCAGCTCAAGAGGGAAGCGGTAGCGGCAGTGAGGGAACAATCGAGTTTTACGAGAACAACTCCCACCAGAAGGAACAGCGCCGTCAGGAAAAAGAAAAAGAGGAGAAGAGTTACAGACGAGGCATGCTGGACGACCGCGGGATGAAGGCCGAGAACGATACCGCAGGCAAAGGCTGCGGCGATCGTTACGGCCGGCAGCCTCACGGGACCCTTCTCAACCTTACGAGCGTTTCGATATGAAATGTTTGGGGAAACAGGTCGAACAGATGCATCTCTGCGATTTCATAGCGAATGTTCGGCGCGGAGATTTCTTTCGGCCTGCGGGGTGAGTCCGTCAAAACCGCGAGGTCTCGCGCCAGGGTCGATGGATCGCACGAAAGGTAGGTAATTTCCGCGACGCCGAGCTCCGCCAGTTTCTGGGCTGCCTCTGCGCCCAAGCCCGCGCGTGGTGGGTCCAGAACGACGAGATCCGGCTTCTCTTGTGTCTTTTTCAAGAAATCTTCCACGTGTTCGTTGTGCGACGTAATCGTGACACCCGCCGCTTCCGCGTTGGCGTAAAGATCCCGCGTCGCGGCAAGATTCGCGTCCACGCTGACAACCTTCTGAAAGGTTTTGGCCAGAGGCAGCGTAAAAAAACCCACGCCGGAATAGAGATCCAGCGCCAGCGCGCCCTGCGCATTCGCCGTAACGGTATTCAGCAATTCCTCGAGCAAGAAGCGATTCACCTGAAAAAACGACAGATGGCTCACTCGGAACTTGTATCCGCCAGCCTCATGAACCAAGTAGCCCGGCCCCGTCAATTCAAACCGGTCCTTCTTCTTGTCAAGCAGCAGCAGACTTTCGAGTTGCGGGAGATTGGCCGTGAAAGCGCACGCCAGCTCCGCAGCGGGCTTCGGAAATTT
>JBGQCW010000223.1:0-4258 GCA_041495565.1 Candidatus Acidiferrum sp. | reverse complement strand
GTAGACTCCCGAAGTAGGATTGCCTGACTTCTCTGAAGGGCGCGCTTTGCGGCCTTCCCTCCACTGACTTCAGTCAATTTAGGTTAACGTCCCGTAGTGTCCTGGAAGCGGCAAACAGCCGAGATCCTGCACTCGTGGTGCTTCGAAGAGTACAGGGAGAATCAAGATGAAGAGTTTGTTTGTTGGCAACATGAGCTTCCAGACCACGGAAAGCGAACTGCGCGAGCTTTTTGCTCCGTTCGGGCAGGTCACGCGCGTGCACATGGCGATGGATCGGGAAACTGGCCGCGCGCGCGGTTTTGCGTTCATTGAAATGCCCAACGATGCGGAAGCTGCTCAGGCCATGACCGCCCTTGATGGAAAAGAAGTTGGCGGGCGCAATTTGAAAGTCAATGAAGCGCGCCCCAAGGGCGAAGGCGGCCCACCGCGCGGCCCCAGGAGTTTTGGCGGCCCCAGCGGAGGCCGCGGCCCGGGTGGCGGTGGTGGCCATGGCAAGGGCGGCGGCGGGCGAGACCGGTTCTCGAACGAGGATTACCGCGAGTCCGCGCGGCAGCCACGCGAACCGCGCTGGTAGTTTTTTAGTGCCATTGAAATCGTCGGACGGTCCCGGCTAGGCCGGCACCGCACGCTGCTGTGAGGAGAGGCTATGACAACGACATTCCAGAAGCGCCAGAAAGAAATGAAGCGCATCGAAAAGCGCAAGATGAAGGAAGAGAAGCGCACGCAGAGAAAGGCCGACAAGACCAACTCCAAGGAAGGCGGATTCGATCCCGCTTCCGATCCCGCTTCCGATCCGACCATCGATTGGAATCACTCCAACGAAATCACCTCGCAGGAATAGTTTCGATGGACCCCGCGCGGAAGATCGCCAAACTGGACGCAACCTGCGTTTGAAGTTTAAAAAATACATTTCTGTCTTGGCACCGCCGCTCGATTGAAATAGCATCATTCCATCGCCGCAATAGGATTTCTCCCGAGCGAGAATTCTGTTCCGCACGGAAACGTCGCTGGTCCTGGCGATTTGGAGAATCATGCAGCCCGGTCGACGAATCCTCCTTCGGTTCACTCTCCCCGCTGTTGCCGCATTTTTTCTGATCGTGGCCTCAGCGGCCGCGCATGCGGTCCTTCTCGAATCAACTCCATCTTTGAAGGGCACGGTTGCAGGCCCCGATGTCGCCATCAAGCTTCGCTTCAATGTTCGCATTGACGCGGGCCGCTCGCGTTTGACCCTCGTTCTACCGGCCGGATCTGCGCAAGCGCTGGAAATCAACAAACAGACTCCGGCTGATACTCTCTCTTCGCAAGCCAAGGGCTTGGCGCCCGGAAACTACCGTCTCCGCTGGCAGGTGCTGGCCTCCGACGGCCACATCACCCGCGGCGAAATCCCCTTTGCCGTCATGCGCTCCTGATTAACTTTCATGGCCCGGCTCCTTCAAATCTTCGGCTTCCTCTCCGTATTGTTCCGCGGCGCAACGCTGACGTTTCAGTCGCTCGCCATCGGCGGCATCGTTTTTCTGATTTTCGTTTTGCGCCGCGCGAATCAAGAATCCGATGCGATCAACCAATCGTGCCTTCGTTGGATTCGGCGTTTCGCGATCGCGCTCGCGGTCATGCAATTCTCTTACGTTCTGGCGAATTCACTCATCCTCATGCAATCCGCGGATCTGACACTCGCTGACGTGAGCGGCGCAAATTTCTTCATTGCCGGAGCAATCGGCATTGCTTCTGCAAGTACGATCGTGATTCTTTCCGGCGCGCGGCGCTCGCGAGGCTACGCGGATCTACTTCTCCCCGCGGCCGCCATCATCGCTTCTTCGGTGATGACCAGCCACGCCATGGCGCGCCTGGAGTATCGTATGCCTCTGGTAGTCTTCACCGCGCTGCATCAATCAGCCACGGCGGTCTGGCTTGGCGGCCTGCCTTATCTTTTGATCGCCATCCGGCGCGCAACGAATCCCGATTTTGCTCGCCAGCTCAGCGCCAGATTTTCGCAACTCGCGCTCTGCAGCGTTGCAGTGCTCGCTACTGCCGGTCTTGTGTTGGGTTATGCCTACGTCGGCTCCTTCAGCGCGGCCTATGGCACTTCTTACGGCGCGATGGTGGCCGCAAAAGTGATTCTCTTCGGGCTCCTCCTCTTTCTTGGCGCGCTCAACTATCAACTTGTTCGGCGTGACCCCGCGAGCAGCATCCTTTCCAGCCTCAAGCGTTTCGGCGAAGCGGAAATTGGAATCGGCATCACGGTGATTCTCACCGCGGCTTCGCTGACTTCGCTGCCGCCCGCTGCTGATCTCGTTCACGACCGCGTGTCTGCTACCGAAATCTTCGCGCGCATGGCTCCGCGCGCGCCAAGACTCGGCAGCCCCACGATGCAGGAACTTCCCGAAGACGTTTACGCCGCGCAGAGTAAAGCCTTCGGGGCCGGGTCGCTCGCCACGGAATCCTTCGTGCCCGGCCAGGCGGGCACTCGCCCCAATACTCCCGCCGAAAAAGCCTGGTCGGAGTACAACCATCATTGGGCAGGCATTATCGTTCTGGCCGTTGGAATCCTCGCGCTCATCGCGCAAGCCGGCCGCGTTTCCTGGGCGCGCCATTGGCCTCTCGCATTTCTTGGCTTGGCGGTCTTTCTTTTTCTCCGCAGCGATCCGGAGGTCTGGCCGCTCGGCCCCAACGGTTTCTGGGTAACCTTCGCGGACCCGGAAGTCTTGCTCCATCGAATCTTCGTGCTGCTGGTGATCGGCCTCGCCGTTTTTGAGTGGCGCGTGCAAACGGGCCGCGTCGCTTCCGCCAACGTCCGCCTGGTTTTTCCCGTGCTCGTGGCCGTTTCCGGCGCGCTCTTGCTCACACATTCCCACACTCTGGGGAATAGCAAAGAAGAAGTGCTGTCCGAATTGAGCCATATCCCGCTCGCGATTCTGGCGGTGGCGGCGGGATGGTCGCGCTGGCTGGAGCTGCGTCTTCCAGCGGAGAATCCGGCGCGAAACGCTCTGGCGCGGCTCTGGCCGGTGTGCATCGTGCTGATCGGCGCCATCCTGCTGAACTACCACGAAATGTAATGCGGGGCAGGGAAGCGGCCGGCTCTGCTGAAGCTTGCAGCGCAACCCTTGCTTAACAATTGGTGAGCGGCGAAAGAAACTTCGCGCATGCGGGAACTCCTGGAGCGGTCATTCCAAGTTGATTTTTTGAAGGGCCTGGCAGTCACCTTTCGCGCGCAAAATCCCAAGAACATTGTCACCGAGCAGTATCCGCTGGAGCGGCCGATGGTGGCGGAGCGTTATCGCGGCGCGCCGCGGCTGAACAACAATCCGGAAACGGGCGAGACGCTGTGCATCAGCTGCAATTTGTGCGCGCTGGCGTGCCCGGAAAATCTGATCGTGGTGGGCTGGGAGCGCGACGACGCCACGCGCCGCAAGGTCCTCACTTTTTTTACCTATGACACTTCGCGGTGTATGTTCTGCGGGCTGTGCGAGGACGCTTGCCCGACGGATGCGCTGGAATTGACGCAGGATTTCGAGATGGCGTACTTCACGCGAGAAGGCGCCATCTGGGACCGCCATCGGCTCGAACAGGGTCCGACGCCGGCGCGGTATACGCGCTGAAGTTGCGTTCCAAAACCCTGCAATCAAAGGTATAATTCGCCCATGGCTACTGAGCCGCAAGTCGTCAAAGCCCCTGGAATGGTGCCCGACGAGCAGAAGTTTGAACCCCGCTCGAAGGGCATTGCCACCGCCCGCAAAAAGAAACCTAAAGAGCTCGCCGTCATCACCGAATGCTGCACCGGCTGCGCCGGATCGCCCGCCTGCGTCGAGTACTGCCCGGTCGAGGACTGCATGTTCTGGGTGCCGGACGAGGACAGTCCCCCGTTTGGCCGCATCCAAATTGATCCGATCCTCTGCATCGGCTGCAAGAAATGCCTCAGCAAAGGCCCCGACGGCTGCTTCCTCGATGGCTGCCCCTGGGACGCCATCGTCATGGTGGACATTGCCGAAGTCGAAAAAGCAGTCGGCCCGATGTCGTACTGAGCGAGTCCTCACGAGCTCCAACTTTCCTGCCTCACCCCACACGCCAAACCCGCGTATGGGCCACGCGCCTCCGCTTTAGTTTTGAGAGGTGTCCCATTTCGGACAGTTTGTTAGACCCCACTTTTGGTTGAATGGACATGGAATCTCAGAGCCCATGAAGTTTCACCTAAGGAATGCAAGGCACTTTGGTGCCGTTCAGGATGGCCATGAGTCAAAAAAGCTTTCGAGTCATACAGGCG
>JBGQCW010000222.1:0-4270 GCA_041495565.1 Candidatus Acidiferrum sp. | reverse complement strand
GTGAGCGCCGCCGCTCGCGTGGAATCGCGGATGACCAGCTCCGGATTCATCTTGTGGCGCGAAATACTCCAATCGCGTTTCTCAAGGCCCGCGTTCACGCCTTCCATAACGATGTTGACGGCGAGATTTCCCATCGCCTCCAGCGGTTGCCGCACGGTGGTCAAGGACGGCGCCGCCAGCGAGGACAGCGGTACGTCATCAAAGCCCACCACCGAACAATGCTCCGGCACTTTCACACTCGCTTTGGTGAGCGCGCGAATTGCCCCCAGCGCCGTCAGGTCGTCGAATCCCATCAATGCTGTAAAGCGCTTCTTTCGCTGCAGCAATTCTTCCGTGAACCGGTAGCCGCCTTCGAAGCCGGAGTTTGGATCGAACGAATCCGGCAGTTGCACGACGAGCGCCGGATCGATCTCCAATCCCGCCGAATGCGCAAATTTCTGAATGCCGCGCCACCGCGGTGCGCTGTCAATCAGCATTTTTGGCCCACGAATGAACGCGATCTTGCGATGACCGAGCTGATGGAGATGCTCCAACGCCAGCCGCCCGCCGGCTTCGTTATCCACCATCACCGAGCTGACCGTGTCACCCGGCAGCTCGAATCCGATCGTGGTAGCCGGGATGTTGCGTTTGCTGAGGTCGGCCAGCAGGTGGATGTCCACAAAGAGCCAGTTGGCCACCACGATCAGCGCTTCGACGTGATGTTCGAGCAGCAATTCGAGATAGCGCTCGAAGCGGTTTCTCTGGTTATGCGCGTCGGCAAAAATCTGTACGTAGGATGATTGATAGAGGGCGTTCTCGATCCCTCGCAGGACCGGAGTGCAGAACGGGTCGGCGATGTCGAAAAACATGACTCCGACGCTGTGGCTTCTCTTGCTGCGAAGAAAGCGCGCCATGGCGTTCGGCCGGTAGCCGAGTTTCTTCGCAATTTCTTCGATGCGCTTCTTTGTTGCCGGCGCAAGATAGCGCGCCAGCGGCGCATTGTTCAGAACGATGGAGACCGTGGCCGGAGAGAAGCCGCTGGCCTTCGCCACATCCCGCATCGTCACCGTGAGGTCCTTGCCGCTCTGCCGCTTCACGCCTGCTCCTCCGGAGGCACTATCATCCGGTGTTTGCGGTTCGAATTGCAATGGTCGTGCTTTCACGGGCCCGTGTGCGCTCTACTCGAAGGGTGCTTCAAACGGCATGGTTTTGCGGAAGCCCGACGTTTTCCAGGCGCCGTAGATCAGACCCACGGCCACCCAGATGGCGCCTAGCTTTTTCGCGGGCATACTGAGCCGCAGGAAAATGTAACCGCAGATTCCAAAGCCGAGCAGCGGCCAGAGAACTGCCCACACCGTTTTCCGCTCCGCGCGCAGGAAATAACGTACGAATGCTGCCGCGTTCACGCCCATGAACGCGATGAACGCACCAAAGTTGAGCAACTCCGCGCCCCGCTCGTAGGTGAGAAAAAACGAGCCCGCCAGCGCGATCGCGCCGATCAATATCACGTTGTTCGCGGGAATCTGCCGCTTCGCCTCGATTTTGCCGAAAAACCCCCTGGGTAGCGCGTCGTTGCGGCCCATCCCGTACAGCAGTCGCGCCGCCGCGAGCTGTGCGCCCATCCCCGAGCCAATGTTGGCGATCAGAATCGTGAAGTTCAGCAACTGAAACAAGAAAAAGCCGCCCACCTGCTTTGCCACAAGCGGAAACGCCGATTCCACTTGTTCCGCCGGGAACGGCTTCGAGCCCCACACCAGTTGCGCCGCGTACACTTCCAGCGAAGACAAGACTCCCGTCACCACGCACACCAGCACGGTAGCCAGCAGGATGTTTCGCCGCGGGTTCTCCACTTCCTCCGAAAACGTCGAAATCGCATCGAACCCGATGTACGTCAGCACGGCGATCGATGTGCCATGAAAAATGGAATTCAGATTGAACGTCGCCGGATTGTAAAACGGCTGCGAAAAAAATCCCGCGCCATATTCGTGCAAGCCCAGCAGGAATCGAATCACAAATCCGAAAAAGACGATCACCACAATCGTCATCCCGGCTGCCAGCACGTCGTTGATTCGCGCCGAGGTCTTCACCCCGCGAAGGTTCAGCACCGTAAACGCCGTTGCGTAGAACACCGCAAGCGCCCAATAGGGGACTCCCGGCAAAATGTTTTGCGTTAGCTTGCTGCACAGAATCGTGCAGATCAGCGGGTTGAGGATGTAGTCCATCACCATCGCCCAGCCCGTCAAGTACCCAAGCCCGGGGTGAATTTCCAGACCGACGTAGGTGTAGGCGGACCCCGCGCTCGGATACACGCGCGCCAGCATCCCGTAACTGATCGCCGTGAACAGCATCGCCACCATCGCGATCAGCAGCGTGGTCACCACGTGCCCGCCCGCCGCGTTATTCACGATGCCGTACAGCCCCATCGGCGCGATCGGCTGGATGATCACGATTCCGATGATGATCAGATTCCACAGCGTCAAAGAACGCCTCAGGCGTGGCCCGGAATCCGCAGCGGTTTCGTTGCTCAAGGATTTGTCCCTCTCGCGGAGGAATTCGTCATGAGAAGCGCGAACGCACCAGCCAGATTCCTCGATGTTACAGGAACCCGCCTCCCCCAGCCGCATCTAAGATGCCCTGTATTCAATCGTTTCAATAAAGCAGTGTGCGCAAGTTTGCTCTCTTCCACAACACCAAAAGTGTTCCCAGCACGTCTCTACAACCTCATTCGAACTTTGGACCGCCATTCTTTCACCTGCACCTTTGTACAGGTTGCCATGTCCACAGACCGGTGTCTCTTGGCTAACGCGGCTCTCGATTCGGCGGCAACGTAGAGCACCCCTCAGTAGTCTAATGAAATAGGCGCCCAGCCCGGAAAACAGAAACAGCTTGGGAAACGGGATCATGGGCGAGACACCTCTCGAGAATGGCCGCAGTCGCACGGCAATCTTCCTCTCGCACGCGGGCGGCTTCCTTCTTGTGATCGCTGCTGCCTTCTGGCTGCGGCGCATCACGCTGGAGCCCGATCCTCTCCTTCAGGGGTATCTCCAAGTCATTTCCGGCCTCTTGGCTTTTGTTTTCACCGCCGTAACTCTGGTTCGCTTCCAAGGCACACAGGATCGCATCTCTCTGATTCTCGGTGCAGGATTCCTTTTGTCCGGAGCGGCCCTTACGGTGACGAGCGTTCTCTTTTTTCAGCTCTCCCAGGACGCGCCCGTCCGGCTTCTTTGGGCGCCCATCGCTTGGTGGCTGGGCAGAATGATTCTCGCGCTGTTGCTCGTCGTCGCCCTTCTTGTTGAGCACTTCATTCCGCGTTCAAGACATCCTCGGCGGGAAATTGCCGGTGCCCTGCTAAGCGTAATTGCTGTGACATATCTGATCACCGCGGCGCTTCGCGGCTTCCCTCCCGAAGTCTCCCGTCATCCCGGCGCATTTTTCCCTAGCCCGCAACAGTTGCTCCCCGGCGCTATTTTTCTGGTGAGTCTCGTCTGGTACCGCCGTCGTTTGCAGGTCGAAGATTCCGCCTTTGACCGTAGCCTCTACGTTGCCGCTTGGCTGAACGTGGCGGCTCAACTCTCCGCCGCCCAATCCGAGCGGTTGCTGGATGCGCCTTTCGTTTTCGCTGGGGCCCTCACGGTAATGAGTTACGCCATTGCGCTCGGTGGCGCGCTGCTCGATAACGCGCGGCTCTTCGAACAGGTGCGTCATCTTGCCGTCAGCGATCCGCTCACCGGCCTTGCGAATTACCGCCATCTGCTCGACGTCCTCGAAAACGAAACCGAGCGCACCAACCGCAGCGGCCGCCCATTCTCCGTGCTTCTTCTCGACCTCGATGATTTGAAAAAAATCAACGATAACTATGGCCATCTCGTCGGCAGCCATGCGATCTGCCGCCTCGCCGATGTTCTCCGGATACACTGCCGCGCCGTCGATACCGCGGCCCGATATGGCGGGGACGAATTCGCCCTGGTTCTCCCGGAAACCCAGGAGGAGGAAGCCAGGCGCGTCGCCACTCGTATTCGCGAAGTGATGGCCAATGACGATGAACAGCCGCCGCTCTCCGCGAGTATCGGCATTTCTATCTACCGCGGGGATGGCGAGCGAATCGAGAAGCTTCTCTCAGAGGCAGACCGGGATCTTTATACGGAAAAGGCGCGGCGGGGAAGACGCGCTGCTGCCGTGTCTCACCCCCGCCGCCGTAGTTCGAAAGCTTGATCGATGCTGCCTGATTCTTCTATTTGTTCGAATCCCCCGTCGCGGCGTAAGGCGCAAGCTGCTCGCTGATCTTCGCCTT
>JBGQCW010000221.1:0-4284 GCA_041495565.1 Candidatus Acidiferrum sp. | reverse complement strand
GAGGCTCAGGAAGATGCGCGCGAGGCGGTCGAGTTCGGGCCAGGAGAGAATTTCGTCGTGGTCGCGATAGTTTTCCGGATTGGCGGAGCGGCAGTAAACGCAGCGAAAATTGCAGCGATCGGTGATGGAGATGCGGAGGTCGGTGATCTGCCGGCCGAATTTGTCGTGAAGGGTCATGGTCAGCGCTGCTTCTTGGATGCAGCGTTCCAGGTCCTAGGCGCAGCGGAATTCTAAAACAAAACCGCCCGATCCAGTGCTTCGAATCGAGCGCTCACCGAAAAACTACATATTTTCAGTGTAATCGCTCCTTTCCAAGCACGGGTTCGCCTCAAAAGGCTCACCGCAAGCGGGAGGCTTGAGCGTTTCCACTCAAACCCTCAGTCCCTCGAGTGCGCGGGACATCGCCCCTGTCGCCGTGGGTTGGCTCTCCCGTAGGCCGCAGGGGTCGGAGTTACGACTTTTAGTGTATGCCTGTGCGAAACGGATGGCAATTCGGTAGAATCGACGCGTGCCAACTGTTCTGAGGACCGGCCCATATCGGTTCTATTTCTACAGTCATGAGCCTAACGAACCACGCCATATCCACGTGGACAGAGACAATCTCTCGGCGAAGTTTTGGCTGGAACCGGTCGCACTGGCTGTCAACTTTGGGTTTAGTGCCGTCGAGCTTCATAGAGTAGAATCTGTTGTTGAGGCCTATCAGGCCAGATTCAGAGAGGCGTGGGATGGGCATTTTGGCGTTGAAGGCTGACGAACGAGTTTCGAGCGTGAGTTTCACCGCGGACTCGCTCAGTGTTGCGTTGATGGATGGACGAACCATCAGTGTACCTCTCGCCTGGTATCCCCGCCTGTTGCATGCCCCAAAGGAGCAGTTGAGCAATTGGAAGATAGCGGGCGGCGGATACGGCATCCACTGGCCGGATTTGGATGAAGATTTGAGCACCGAAGGCCTATTGCGAGGCGCACCGGCACCAAGGCATGCGACGAAGGCATAGCTTCTCTGGCATCTCTTACCCTCTCTTCTCATACGCATTCCAACCGCAGGTCTGTGATAGAGTTTTGGCCACGCCATGCGGATCTTCGTTTTAGGGGCCGGAGCGACCGGTTCCCTTCTCGCACAATTGCTGGAGCGGCAAGGACATACGGTCTGGTGCGGCGACCGCGACCCGGAGCGCGCGCGGCGCTTTCTGGGCAAGAGGAGCACGATCGCCGTCACGGAAGTGAACGCGCGGAACTTGCGCGGAATCGTGAAGGCCGCCAAGGGCTGCCAGCTGATCGTCAACGCCTCGGCTTCGCTTTTTAATGAGATCGTGTTGCGCGCGGCGCTGCGGCTGCGGGCGCATTACGTCGATCTCAGCTCGCACCTTACGCGCCATCCCTTCAAGGCCGAGCAATTCCGCTACGTAAAGAAATTTGAAGGAAAAAACCGCGTGGCGCTGATCAATGCCGGAGCAGCGCCCGGTCTGTCCAATTTGCTTGTGAAACGCGCGGCGGACGCACTGGACGAAGTCCAGGCCGTGCACATCCGCCTGTATGAAAGCAGCGAGAGCGACGACCCAATTTCACAGTGGTCTCCGGAGGGTTCTTTCGATGAAGCCGTTTCTCACCCGCGAATCTATCGAAATGGGAAGTTTCACCTGGGCAAGCGGTTCTCGGAAATCGAAAAGTTCCGCTTCGTCGATCCGATTGGGACCGCGCGCGTGGTGCTTGCGGCGCAGGAGGAGGTGGCGACGCTTCCCCACTTCATTCCGATGCGGAATCTCGACGTGAAGATCGGCGGGAACGAGATCGACCGGCTAAGGCGCTGGCATAAACAGGGAAAATTGTCGAAGTCACGCGGCATGCGGCGGCACCATTTCCCGCAGACTTCTTCCCCTCGCATGATCGCGAAACTGATTCGGCAAGGGATTCTACAGAACGCTCGTTTCGCTGCAGCTGTCCTGGTGCGCGGCGTGAGGCGCGGGAAAAAGGAAGATCAGCACCTCTTGATCCGCAGCGACTGCACATTTCCGACGCTCTACCAGATCCGCCAGCAGGGGCGATTCACCACGCCAGTAGCGTATGCCACGGCCCACGTCGCCGCGCTGTTCATCAAATTTTTTCCACGGGGCATTTCAGGCGTGTTCGCTCCGGAGATGCTACCCGCCGAAACGCGCCGGGCCGTCCTTGCCGGGATCCGGAATAACAGCATCCGGATCACGCACAAAACAACCGTACTCAGACACAACAGTGAAGACGAGGAGGAATTCTAACCAGGCAGCCGCGCTTTGCCGGAAAGCAAAGCGCGGCTGCCTGGACCGACTCGAGCTGAGGATCAGTCCGCGGAGGCGGGCTTTGCATTTCCAGAAAAGTGGATGGTGATCAGGAACCCGTTCGTCCCATCGTAAGAAAACTTGTGGCCGTCCCCTTCGAAGGCTTCGTGCTTGCTCTTCCACATGCGGAAGCCGTCGTTGGACTGTGCCCCCCAGTATTTCAAGTTGTGCATGACAACTTCGTGGCCGGAGTTATCGCCCTTGACGCGCTCCAGGAGGACCTCGCCCCTGCCATTGGTCATCTTGGCGTGAGCCACGCCGTCCTTCGCGTCCACGTTCCATGAAAACGCTGCGGTCTCCACGGCCTTTTTCTGCCACGGAATCGGATAGAGCTGGCCGAGGATGTCGCCAAGTGCGGCCTGCTGCTCCTTGCTGACGCTGGGATCGAAATTCACGACCAGCCAGGAGTCCTTGCCGGTGCTCCAGTCGCTGCCGAGATCGTTAGCCAGCCAGACCTTGGCGCCATCCAGTTTGGTGTCTTTGTAAAAGCCCTTGTCCACTTTGAGGACGAGATTGGCGCGGCAAAAATGTTCGTCCATGTGGTGCTCACCCATACCCATATGGTTCGTGGAGTGGGTGTTGAAGTAGCAGGGACAGAACATGTCGCAACTGCAGGCTTCGATGTAGCTGGCTGTCATGTCAAAGTCGGGTTTGGAAGATTTCTCCTGCGCAGCGGAGCTGAAGTAGGCAAGGCTGACCGCAAGCGCCAGGAGAGGAAGCAGAACCAAACGAAGCATACGTCGCATAATTCCTCCAAACGAGTTGCTCAGATTCGGGGCCCAACTGGGATTGGAGAGAGTGTATCCCGAGCGCCAGGCGGGGGCAAGACTTGGCTTCCTGCCAATCAACAGCAGCGGTTCGGGCGGGAATAATGGCGGTTGAGCTGCTCGACGTAGAACTCCTCCGGTGTGAGCGTAGGACGCGCGTTGGACCGCGTGCGTGGCGAACGAAGGTAGCGTTCATAGGCGGCATCGCCGCACCATTCGCGGAGGCCGCGCCAGAAGCGGCGTAGCAGACGCGCGGCAGTTTTTGAAGCGTGTCGCATCAGTCGTCTCCGTGGGCGGCGCCAGAGTAGTCCGCGGCCCATCGCGTTGCGACGTACGGGGTTTCATGGAGCACCGGTTCTTTGCGGCGGCTGAGAATCGAGTACCACTGCGCGAGCGCTTCGACAATCAGAACCAAGATCATGCAAGCAAGAACGCCGGTGACAGCGGCATCGAGGCGCTGGTTGAAGATGAGGCGCTGCGTTTCGGCAAGTTTCTCGGCGGGAATTTTTCCGGCCGCGATCTGGGCAGCCAGAGCTTTGGCATAGGCGAGAAAACCGATGCGCGGATTGGCGTCGAAGATTTTCTGGTAGCTCGCGGTCATGGTGATGATGACGAGCCATGCCATCGGCAGCAGCGTCACCCAGATCCAGCGCAGCCGGCCCATTTTCATCAGGATGGTGGTGGCAACGACGAGCGCGACCGCAGCAAGCAATTGGTTCGAAATGCCGAAGAGCGGCCAGAGCGAATTGATTCCGCCGAGCGGATCGACAACGCCTTGATAAAGAAAGTAGCCCCACAAGGCGACGATCATGGCGCTGGACAGCAGAACGCCGGGCATCCAGCCGGTACGGCCGAAGGGCTTCCAAACGCGGCCGCCGAGGTCCTGCACCATGAAGCGCCCCACGCGCGTACCCGCGTCGAGCACCGTAAGGATAAAGAGCGCTTCAAACATGATCGCAAAGTGGTACCAGATGCTGAGAAGGCGCTCGCCCCCGATGGTGCTCGAGAAAATCTGAGCCATGCCAACGGCGAGCGAAGGCGCGCCGCCAGCGCGATTCCAAAGTGTGATCTCGCCAACTTTGTGAGCGAGGTCGATCATAGTTTGCGATTGCAGGGGATAGCCCCAGCCGCTGATCGTCGCAGCAGCAGCGTCTCCGGCGCCACCGACGATGCTCGGAGGACTGTTGATCGCAAAGTAGACGCCG
>JBGQCW010000220.1:0-4288 GCA_041495565.1 Candidatus Acidiferrum sp. | reverse complement strand
CATCTCCGAAGGCTTGGTGAAATGTCCCGTCGGATTATTGGGGTGAACGACGATTACTCCTCGCGTGCGCGTCGTGATGGCTTGCTCTAACGCATGAAAATCGATCTGCCATCCATGGTCGTACACCAGCGGATAACGCACCAGCTTGACGTCTTGAATCTCCGCCAGGAAATCGAACAGCGGATAACTCGGCGCGGGAATCAGCAACTCGTCGCCGGGATTGCAGAGCGTTCGAATGACGTAGGAATAGGCCTCACTCGTGCTCGTCGTGAGAACAACATCTTCCACTGAGATGGCGTCACCGCGGTCAGCATAGTACCCGGCAACTGCGCGGCGAGCGGATTCCAGACCTTTGGGATTCGGCTCATATAAAAGCGCTGCCGGATTGCATAGCGCTCGCAGAATTTCCTCGGCGTTATAGTGGAAGCCGCATTCGGTGGGATTCGAAACGGTCAGGTCGAGCAGCGGCTTTCCCGCGGCGCGATGGGCAGCGAGAGCTTCGCTAAGACGGTTCGGCGTAAGATCCCAGTTGGTGCGATCCGCAAACATATTTGTCCTGCAAAGTAGCATTATATCCGTGCCGCTTCAAAACCCGCATTCGAACGCGTTGACGTATACTTGAGTCCGTCCGTTTGAAAATATGAGCACGCATCCACACGCCAGCCCTTCTTTCGAATCGGTGCCCCAGCTTGACCTCGCCGCGCAGTATGCAGCGATTGGCGGCGAAATCCGCGCAGCAGTCGAGAAAGTAATGGCCTCCCAGCAATTCGTTCTGGGGCGTGAAGGAGCCGCGTTCGAACAGGAGATCGCCAAACTCTGCGGCGTCGCTCACGGCATTGGCCTCGCCTCAGGGACGGACGCGCTGATTTTGGCATTGCGCGCGTGCGGAGTACGGGCCGGTGATGAAGTGCTCTTGCCGCCATTTACGTTTGTGGCGACGGGAAGCGCCGTCAGCGCGCTCGGCGCGAAGCCTGTTTTTGCGGATATTCGGCCGGACACTTACAACATTGACTCTGCCGAACTCCAGAGGCGCGTGACGCCTCGCACGCGCGCGATTGTGGTCGTGCATCTGTATGGCCTCGCGGCGGACATGGACCCGATCCTGGCGTTTGCGAAGTCGCGCAGCCTGCCGGTCATCGAGGACAACGCGCAGGCGATCGGCGCTTCCTACAAAGGCCGGCGGACAGGTTCACTGGGCGATGCGGCGTGCTTCAGTTTCTATCCGACAAAAAATCTGGGTGCTTGCGGCGATGCGGGGTTGGTCGCAACGAATTCGACGGAAATTGCAGCGCGCATTCGCACGCTGCGGAATCACGGGCAAACGGCGAAATATCTGAGCAGCGAACCGGGCTGGAACAGCCGCCTCGATGAATTGCAGGCTGCGATTCTGCGCGTAAAATTGCGCCACCTGGCGGATTGGCAACGCGCGCGGCAGGCGAACGCGGCCGAGTACACGCGCTTATTAAATCAAATTCCCGGCGTGATGCCGCCGATCGCACCGGAAGGCTACGAACACGTCTTCCACCAGTATACGATTCGCGTGGAGCAGCGCGATGCGCTGCAACAATTTCTGAGCGAGAGAAAAATCGGAAGCACGGTCTATTATCCGCACCCGCTGCACCTGCAACCGCTCTACGCATCGCTCGGTCACAAAGCTGGCGATTTTCCGCATTCCGATCGCGCCGCGCAAGAAGTGCTTTCGCTGCCGATGTATCCGGAATTGCGCAAAGAACAAATTGTGCGCGTTGTGGAAACGATCGCCGAATTTCTGAAGTGCTGAATCCCCGCTGATTTCCAATTATTTCCCCAGGTAGAGAAGAGCGAGCAGGAAAACCCAGAGGCCATTCATGAAATGCCAATAGTAGGAAGCGATTCCCGCGGCGGTGGGGAGTGAGACTCTTGTCTTGTCGAGCTTGCGGAAGGAGACGTACAGGAGTGCGGCGACGCCACCGAGAAGATGGACGGCGTGTGCGCCGGTGAAAATGTAGAAGAAACTGCTCGCCTGGTTGCTGGCAATGTACACGCCTTGCGCCACAAGCTGGCGCCAGGCAAAGAGTTGTCCGGCAACAAAAAGGAAACCCAGGCCCGTAGTCAGCAGCCATAACTTTCGGAATCCGGATGGGTCTGCAAGCGCGAGCCGCTTTCGAGCCAACTCAAGAGTGAAACTGCTCGCGAGAAGAATCACGGTGTTAGCCCAGAGAACCGGCGGCAGGTGAAAGGCCACCCACACATTGCTGCCGCGCCGCAGAACGATAAAGACGCTGGCGAGCGCCATGAAAAACATCAGTATGGAGACAAGAGCGATGGCGATGGCCGTGGAATAGCGGTTGAGCGAGGGAGGCCCCTTGCGGCGGTGCTTGTCGTCCTCGCCATCGTCGCCGTCGTCGCCTCCTGCGGGTGGTTTTCCACCACCGCCACTGCCGATGTTTTCCATGACGAGTTCGACGTCCGGAACTTCGGTTGCGCCCGGCATGTTGATCTTTCTTTTCCTCGATTAGCGGGTCTTTGCCACTTGCTCGGGCGCGAGATGCTGCGGGACGAAATCTTCGGCGACGCCCGGCACGCTGAATTCGTAAGCCCCACGATACACCACCGGGTCGATGGCGCCAAAATCATCGGCGGGTGGCGGAGAGGAGACGCTCCATTCGAGCGTCGTGGCGCGCCAGGGATTGCATTCTTCCACCTTTTCGCCGCGGAAAAGACTCCACAGAAAATTCACAAGAAAAATTCCTTGCGCGAAAACCAGGACGATTGTAGCGACGGTGATGAACGCGCGAATGGGGCCGGTCATCGCGACGATGGCGGCGCTGCGGCTGCCGGAATAAATGTTCGCGTGCGAGAGGAGTCCGAGCCAGTGCATGGGCATGAAGACGAGATAGACACCCGCAAACGTCAGCCAAAAATGCAGCTTGCCAAGCGATTCGTTGAGACGCCGGCCAAAGAGTTTTGGAAACCAGAAAAACAGCGCGCCCAGGATCGCGAAAGTGGCCGCGACTCCCATGACCAGATGAAAATGTCCGGTGACGAAGTCGTCGCTGACGGCCGCGGCGGCGAGATCGTGCCGCGCGAGGAAGATTCCAGAAAGACCGCCGGCCATGAAGAGCGAAACAAAACCAATGGCGAAAAGCATCGCTGTGTTGAGCTGGACGCGTGCGTTCCACAGCGTGCCCAGCCAACTGATCAAGAGGATCGCGGCGGGCAGGCCGAGCGAGGAGGCCAGGAGCGAAAAGACCAGCGGTGAAAATGGGTTCATGCCGCTCGAAAACATGTGCTGGCCCCAAACGCAAAAGCCAAAGAGACCTACGCCGCACAATGCCAGAACCACAAGTCGTTCCATCCAAACGGGCTTGCGGGAAAACGTGGAGATGAGATGTGTGGTGAGTCCGAAACACGGGAGCATCGCGATGTAGACTTCGGCCTGCGCGAAGAACCAGAAGAGGCGCTGCCAGAGCACGGGAAGAAAATTCGCTACAGAGCTTGCGGGCTGACTGGCCAGAAAGTTCAGTGGTGGAAAAAAGTGCGTGCTCCAGAGGCGGTCCGAAAGCAGGCAGACGGACGCAGCAAGGAGAATGCTGAAAATCAGCGTGCCGAGAATCCCGTTGATGAACCAGGCCCAGACGGTGAGCGGAAGCCGTGGCAGGGTCATGCCACGGGCGCGCAGATCGATGGTGGTGACGCTGAAATTGATGCCGCTGCAGAGAGAGGCGGCGCAGAAGAGCGCGACGCTGGCAATCCAGATGGTAATTCCGGTTTCGGGGGCGACCAGGAACGCGGTGGTCAAGCCGAGGAGCGAGGCCGCAGTGGCCCAGAAGGAGAGCCGGTTCAGTTTGGGGAAAGCCATTTCCCGCGCGCCGATTTGTAGCGGCAGGAAATAATTGCCAAAGCCGGCTTGCGGCGCGGCGGTCAGCACCAGAAAGACCATGAGCGAGCCGTGCAGTGTGGTGAGAGCCGCATAGCGTTCGAGAGAGAATCCGACGCCGGAGAGGAATGGGAGCCGCGCGCCGGGCCACACGAGATGGATGCGCATGAGCAGCGACATCGCCAAACCGAGGAAAACGCTGAACAGCGCGAGCCAGAGATATTGCAGGCCGATGGTCTTGTGGTTGGTGCTGAAGACGTAGCGAGACAGGAAGCCGGGCTGCGGCGACTCCGGGTGATTTGCGCTGCTCTCGTCTGTAGCCATGCCTGCTCTGGGGAAACCCCTGACCCGCCTGAGGATGCGCCTCGGGAACAGCCCTCACTAGATTACATTTTCTCGGGGAATTCAAGGGTGGAAGGAGACAGAGGT
>JBGQCW010000219.1:0-4305 GCA_041495565.1 Candidatus Acidiferrum sp. | reverse complement strand
TTGTGTACCTGCGCATTGTCGACGATGCTCATCATCGCTTCGAGCTTGCGCTCGGGAATGTCGAACACGCGCCCCATGTAGTACTTCACGTCCTCGCGGGTGATGGTGTGGGGAGGCAGCGCCGTAGCCGTGGCGGCGATCGTGGGGTACGATGCGGCGGCAGTACCTGCGGGTCGATTACTCGCGGATTCCATCAGTCTCCTTGACGAACAATGCCGGCAGCGGCGGTTTCACCGCCCCGTACGCCGTTTGGAAGCAGCGTTTCCGGCCCACACCGCATTCGAGCCAATGACTTTACATCATTCTTTGCGGAGAGTGCACTAGTTTGCAGTCGCGCAGCACCTCTTTGTCTCTTGGCGTTTCTCACACGATTCTTGTTGCTCTCATGTCTTTGTAAGATGGATGCGAACTCTTGCGGTATTCTTTCTTTCGCCATGAACCAATGCCCTATGTTCCGTCGTCTCCCTCGACGCCATGTTCTTTCTCTACTCCTCTTCGCGATCGCTGGCCTGCTTGCCCCTGCTTCTCAAGCACAGGAGAAAACGCCTGCTCCGCTCCTCCTGGTGATCTCCGTCGACGGTCTTCGACCGGATTACATCACGGCGGCCGATGCTCATGGTTCCAGGATTCCCAATCTGCGTCGTTTCCTGAGGGAAGGAACGTACGCCGAAGGAGTCCAGGGCGTGGTTCCCACGGTCACGTACCCGAGCCACACGACGCTCGTCACCGGCGTCTGGCCCGCCAAGCACGGTATCTTTGCCAACGGCACGTTCGATCCGCTGCAAAAAAATCAACAGGGCTGGTATTGGTACACGGAAGACATTCGCGTGCCCACACTCTGGGACGCCGCGGCGCAAGCGGGGCGCACTACGGCCAGCATTCAGTGGCCGGTCACCGTCGGCGCGCACATTACTTGGAACATCCCTGAATTTTGGCGCGCCAGCACTTCGGATGATGCGAAGCTTCTGCGCGCGGTGTCCACTCCCGGCCTGCTGGCCGAAGCACGAGCGGAGCTGGGTGAGTACCACGGCGGAATTGATACCTCCGCCGAAGGCGACGAAATCCGGGGCCGCTATGCGCAATGGATTTTGGAGAAAAAGCATCCGGCCCTGCTGACGCTGCATCTCACCGCGCTCGATCACGTCGAACACAAGACCGGGCCCTTCAGCCCCGAAGCGATTGCCATTCTCGAGCGTCTCGATGCCGTGATTGGAAACTTGCGCGAAACGGCGGAACGCCTCGCACCGGGACGCGTCTTCATCGCTGTCGTTTCCGACCACGGTTTTGCAAAGACTGACATGCAATTGAATCTGTTCCCGGTGTTTAAGGAAGCGAAGCTCTTCACCGTCGACGAAAAAGGGAAAGTGGAGGACTGGAAGGCCATGCCCTGGGTTACGGGGGGCTCTGCCGCCATCATTCTGAAGGATCTGAAGGACTCTGCCACGCTTGCGCGAGTGCGCGAACTGCTCGCCAAACTGGCCCGCGCCCCCGCCAACGGCATCGACCGCGTCCTCGAAGCGGGTGAACTTCACGAGCGCGGCGGTTATCCGACCGCCTCTTTCTTCGTCAGCCTCAAACCCGGCTGGCGCACGGGTTCAACGCTCGAAGGCCCCGTCCTTTCGAAAGTAAAACCAGGCGGCACGCACGGCGAGCTACCCGACCTCCCTGACCTTCGCGCATCCTTCTTGGTTGTTGGCCTCGGTGTCCCCGCAGGCCGCTCACTCGGCCTGATTGACATGCGCGACGTGGCTCCCACGCTGGCCCATCTCGCCGGATTGTCTCTCCCCACCGCCGATGGGAAAAACCTGCTCCCCTAACGCAATCCAACCAAACCGCGTACGGACTCAATCAGCTTCGCCGAGTCATAGCCGATGCCGTCCTTGAACACCATCTCCACTTTTTCGATCTCGCTGATATTCGCCGAGGGGTCGCCGTGAATCACCACCAGATCAGCGATTTTCCCAGGCGCAAGCGTTCCCACCTTGTCGAGCTGGCCGAGAAATTCCGCGCCATTCGACGTGGCGATATGGATGGACTCGAGCGGCGTGAAACCTGCCTCCACGAGCAGCTCCATTTCGCGCTGGTCACCGAATCCCGCGATGACTCCGCCGTAGCCGGTCGGGTCCAGTCCCGCGAGAAGCAGCCCGCCCGCCTTAACAAAAGAGCGCTCGAACTCCATCTCCTTCTTGAATAGGCCCGCCCAGCGGGAAGACGCGGCCCCATCGGAGATTCTTGCGCGACGCGTGAGGTAGGCAATGCGTGCTTCCGGCATCATCGCGTCCAGGACACGCTTCGAAATCGGCGCGCGATTGGGAACCAAGGTTTCGAACACCGGCAAAGTCGAGGTTACGGCGACATGATGAGCCACCAGATCGCGAATCATTTCCTGGGCGGCGGCGCCATTCACGTCCAGTTTTTCCAGCGAATCGTTCGGCTCGGGACATTCAGCTGATTTTTTCCCGGGAAAAAATTCGGTATCGACCACGAGCCCATGTTCCAGGTCATCGATGCCGAGCGCGGCCGCCTCACGAAATCCAATGGAACACAAATGCCCGGTCACTTTGATCCCGTGGGCGTGAGCCGCCTTCACCGCGGCGGCAAGCTCATCGGGAGTGATGTGCATGTACGCCTTGAAGGAGGTCGCTCCCTGGGCGATCCAAAACTCGACCGTTCGCCGCGCATCCTCGGCATCCTTCAATTCGTGCATCTGCGGCGTGAAGGAGCCCTGGCCTTCCAGATAAGGCCCCGTAACATTCATTTTTGGTCCGGCCAGCTTTCCAGCATCAATCAAGCGTTTCAATTCGAGGTCGGTGTAAGGTTCGACGCTTCCCGTTGTGCGGATCGTGGTGACGCCGCCCGCCAGGTACAGCGCCGGGAAACTTGAGGCGTGCTCCGGATACATCGGCAGCGAGTCCAAAGGCGCGGGGTAATACATGTGGTCATGCATTCCGAAAAGACCGGGAATTACTGAATAGCCTGTCAAGTCGAGAACCTTGGCACCTTCGGGAATTTTTGCGGTCGCGGTGTCACCGATTGAGCTTATCTTCCCGGAACGAATCACCAAGGTCTGGTCCGCGCGGGCCGGCGCGCCCGTGCCGTCGATCACGCGCACGTGCGTCAGCGCGAGTACCGGAGCGTCTTCCTTCACGAACGCGCGCACCTCCGGGGCCAGTGCGCGGGGTTCCTGCGCATGGGCGAAGCCAACCGCGCAGGAAACTGCCAAAACAAGCAAGCGGAACTGCCTCACCGTCCACCTCCGACAAACTCCAATCTAGTACGGGCGAAAACTAACACCGGACAGGGCCTGGTGCAAGGTGCGAAAAGCCACGCGACAAGTGTGGTAGATTCGTGCCCTCGCGAGGTGCCCATGGTCCCAAAATTGTGTCTCTTCCTGATCGCCGTCCTTGGCGTGATGTTTTCCGGCCTGGATTGTCTTGCCCAAGTATATGTGCCGCCTAAGACCGCGGAAGGCGACTTCGTCGTTAAGAACTTCAGATTTCGTTCGGGAGAGACGCTGCCGGAATTGCGGCTGCATTATACGACGCTCGGCAAACCTACGCGCGACGCGCAGGGCCGCGTCACCAACGCCGTGCTGATTCTTCACGGAACCGGCGGCTCGGGGCAGCAATTCCTCCAGCCGCAATTTGCCGGGGAGCTATTTGGGCCGGGCCAGCTTCTGGATGCCGCGCGCTACTTCATCGTGCTTCCCGATGGCATCGGCCACGGGAAATCCTCGAAGCCCAGCGACGGATTGCATGCTCATTTTCCGGGCTACGACTACGACGACATGGTCGCCGCGTATTACAAGCTTCTCAGTGAAGGCCTGGGCGTGAACCACTTGCGCCTCATCCTCGGCACATCGATGGGTTGCATGCATTCCTTTGTGTGGGGAGAAACCTATCCTGATTTCATGGACGCGCTGATGCCGCTGGCCTGCCAGCCCGTGCAGATCGCCGGCCGCAATCGTATCTGGCGCAAAATGGTGATGGACGCGATTCGCAACGATCCGGAATGGAAGGGAGGAGAGTACTCGGCGGAGCCGCAGCAAGCGCTGCGCACCGCGCTGGATTTCCTTCTGATCGCCGGGAGCGCGCCGCTCTATATGCAGAAAGCACTGCCCGCGCGGGACGCTGCGGACAAATACCTCGATGATTATTTCAAGGCGCGTCTTGCCGGGCTGGACGCCAACGACTTCTTGTACCAGGTGAATGCTTCCCGGAACTACGATCCGTTGCCACAGCTCGAGAAAATCACCGCGCAAGTCATGTACATCAATTCCGCGGACGACTTCATCAACCCGCCGGA
>JBGQCW010000218.1:0-4307 GCA_041495565.1 Candidatus Acidiferrum sp. | reverse complement strand
TTGATGGGAATTCCGCAGCATTTCCTGCAGGATGACGTGTTGAGCGGCCTTGAGCGGCTCGCTAAGAAATCCCGCGAGCGGGGCATCGACCTTGCGCTGCACACGCACGTCAACAATGCGCGGCAGCTCACGCCGCTGGTCGCCAAAGCGGTGCGCAAACTGCTCGAGATGGGTTTTCGAGACGTTCGAAATCAGGGCGTACTTCTGCGCGGCGTCAACACCACACCGAAAGAGTTACTCGATCTCTGCTTCACGCTTCTTGACCACGCCAAAATCATGCCGTACTACTTCTATCAGTGCGACATGATCCCCAACGCCGAGCATTGGCGTTTGTCGATCCATGAAGCGCAGCAACTGCAACACGACATCATGGGTTATCTGCCGGGCTTTGCGACGCCGCGCATTGTTTGCGACGTGCCGTTTGTCGGCAAACGCTGGGTGCAGCAATTGAAGGAATACGACCGCGAAAAGGGCATTTCCTACTGGACGAAGAATTATAAAACGGGCATTGAAGCCAACGATCCGGAAGCCCTCACACGCCTCTATGAGTATTACGACCCCGTTTACACGTTGCCTGTATCGGGCCAGGACTGGTGGCGCCGCCACGCTGCTGCGTCGTAAGTGCAAGTCGTGACGCCCGTCACATAAGTGTGTGATCCGGGTCCGTGCGTCGTGTTTATCGACAGGATAAGAGTCAATCGCGGAGCGACCGATGGACACGGTTAATACACCTCTGATCACCATTCGGAATATGACCCCTGAGGATATTCCGGCGGTTGTGAGCCTTCAGAAGCGGGTTTTTCCCGAGCTGCTGAGTTGGTTGGCCGAGGAACTTCAGCAGCATCTCAAGGTCTTCCCCGAGGGCCAGTTGGTTGCCGCAGACGAAAGCGGCCGAATCCTGGGTTCGGCTAGCTCTCTCATCATCGATTGGGACGACTACGCCGAGTCGGCCAAGTGGTCAACGATTACCGGCCAAGGCACATTCGACACTCATAACCCTCTGGGCAAGACGCTGTACGGTGCGGACATGTGTGTGGACCCGCTGGCGCGCCGAGAGGGCATCGGCTCGCTGTTCTACGAGGCCCGCAAAAAGATGGTGAGGGAGCGCGGGTTGAAGCGCTTACTGACCGGCGGAAGGATTCCCTGGTACGCGCAAGTCTCTCACTTGATGACTCCGGCGGAATACGTCGCCGAGGTGGTCAGGGGCAAGAGAAAAGATCCGACCCTAAGCTTCCAGCTTTCGAATGGTTTGGTTGTTCTGGATGTGGTCCCCAAATATCTCGAAGACGCGGAGTCGCGAGGTTACGCCACGCTGCTCGAGTGGCTGAATCCCGAGTACATGGTGAGTGTCAGTTTGCAGCCGAACGGGGAACCCTCAGCTGCGGAGGAACTCGCCCCAGAGGCTGTCAGCGAACATCGGGGTCCGTCGCGCGTGCGGATCGCGGCCATGCAGTATCTGTTGCGCCCGATCACTCGTTTTGAAGACTTTGCAACACAAGCCGAGTTTTTCGTGCGTAGCGCCAGAGAATACCAGAGCCACTTCGTGGTGTTCCCCGAATACTTCACGATGCAGCTGCTGAGCTATCTGCGCGAATCGGCCCCGGCCCGAGCAGTGCGGCGTCTGGCCTTGATGACCAACGACTATGAGGAACTCTTCAAACGTCTCGCGAAGGAAAGCAGCCTCTACATCATCGCGGGGACACACCCGGTGATTCAAGAAGGTGAGCTCTTCAACGCGGCGCATCTCTTCACGCCCAACGGGCGGATCTTTCGGCAGAAGAAGGTGCACTTGACTTCCACGGAAAAAGGTCCGTATCAAATGAGCCGGGGCCACGGCTTCTACGTCTACCACACAGATTACGGGAGGATCGCGATCCTGGTGTGTTACGACGTGGAGTTTCCCGAAGCGGCTCGCGTGCTGGCCGAAGCCGGCGTCCAGATCCTCTTCGTTCCCTTCTGCACAGACGAGCGGCAGGGATTCTGCCGGGTCCGTTACTGTGCGCAGTCCCGCGCCATTGAGAACCAGATTTACGTCGCGATGGCGGGCACCGTGGGAAATCTTCCCGAGGTGCCGCACATGGCCACGCACTACGGCCAGGCGGCGATCCTCACGCCGTCGGACTATTTCTTCGCTCGCGATGGAATCGCAGCAGAGGGCATCGTCAACCAGGAGCAGATGGTCATTTCAGATGTCGACCTGGATCTCCTGGAGGAGCAAAGTATCGGCGGAAGCGTCATACCACTGAAGGATTTGATCAAAGATGCGTACGACCGCGTGATCCACTGCGTGGACCACCGCAACGGACAAGAGCCGAGTGCGTTGCCTGCGCCAATCCATCGGAAGGCGATCGTGCGGGCAGAGAAGTAGCGGGTTTAGCCTACCGCTTGAGCATAGCGCGGGATAGGGTGGGCTTGGCGTGTTGAAGCTTCGAATGGCTCACGGGCGAAGGGTCTGCAATTCGATTTCTCTACTCAACGAGTTGCAGGTTCAGGGCGATTCGCACGCCGTTGACAAGAATGATGCTTTGATCCAAGAGCTGCTGGTTGGTGATGTCGGCGTTCACGAATTGTTTGAGAGCGGTTCGCGGGCAAATGAATTCAATCGCTTCGGAAGTTCCTTTCGCTCCGGGAGATAGTTTGTTCAGGACGGAAAAGTCAAAGAGCTGGAATTCCACATCCGGTGAGACCCTATCCGATAAATCTTTGAGTTGAGGGGCCAGGAATAGGTCAAAGCTCTGCGCGGCCCGTTTGTAGATGGAGCCTCTCACGGGCCCGAACTGGATAGAATTTCGCAGGGTCATCTGGAGCGCCATCTGATCGCGGAAGACCACGAACGTGGGCGGGGCGTAATCGACGAAATGAAATTTCGTTTTGCCCTCCTTGGCGAGGACAGCTAACTGCGCTTGATACTTTTCGCTTAGACGCTCGGCGTCAGCCTGTGTTGGCGGAGGATTGGCGGGTTGTGGATCCGCAGCCTTGGGTGAAGGCAGAACTGGATTAGCACTTGCGGAAACGGCATCGGCAGGGGCCGGGACAACCGGGGATGCGGATGGCAGGGAAAGGTTTGATTTGAGTAAGGAAGAGTGCGCCGCTGCGGTCGAAGAACGCGCCGTGGAAGTTGCATCCAGTTTGGCAGGGACGGACCGTGGAAGCGCCTGAACGTTGAGAGGATCACGTTCCGATAGCGAAAGACCGAAATCGGTTCCGCTGACATAAACTTTCGAACGATTCACAACTTCCTGGCGCTCGGGATCGGTGGAGGCGCGGGACAGCGCCCAGGCCTCGTCGCGATCGAGCACCACGACGAGGATTTCTTTTCCTTCGTAATCGTAGCTGCGATCCCGTGTGCGGGTGTGATGAGAAATTTCAAATCCGATGCCATCACACGCCAAATCTTTCGGCAGAGCGGCCGTCAGTTGATCCAGAATCGGAAGGACTACGGTGCGAAACGTAGCAGCAGCACGCTCGTTCTGCGTGAGGCGACCGGTGTTATAGGCCGCGTTGTAATTTCCAGTGACCTTCAAAATCACGCGATCTTGAAAGCGGACAAACTCCAAGCCGCGTGAATCGGCCTCCGCCTGCCGCGCGGGATCGAGGCCAACAAAGCGGCTTAGATAAAAAGGAAAGGGGAATTTCATTCTGGCGACCGATTGATTGATGGTCTTCAACTGCTGGAAATAAGACTCTTCGAGTGCCTTGAGATCGGGATTCAGGATTTCAGACGGGCTTACCTGTGCGGAGGAAGATGGTGCGCAAAAACTAATCGCCAGTCCAATGGCCACGAAAACAGCTTGGCGGTGGAATCGGCATGAGAGTCTGAGCTTCATCGTTCGAACGAGAGTATCTCCTATTTGGCGGAGTATTGCGATCCGGGCCGGCCGGGAGTCTGGTAGGGCGGCTGGGCAACGGCCCGCGCGAAATCGATCACGGAGCGGATCTCCTCCGCTGAAAGCATACGCCCATAGGGCGGCATCATTGCTGATTTGCCCATGGCGCTGCCGCCAAGCGTGATGATGTTTTGCATGTATTGATCGCTCTCGGCATTCAGCGTCGCACCGTCATTCAGCAAGGGCGGAACAGGCGTCAGGTTCGAGCGGTTCGAAGGGCCAGCGGGCGTCGCGTCCGCGTGGCACCAAACGCAGTGTTGATAATAAATGCGTTTCCCCTGCGCTTGCTGATAGCTCAAGGGAATGAGGTGCTGTGCGTCGATCCAGTCGGCCTCTGTATCGTACGCCGCTAGAAGCGGATCGGCTTTGGCGGTTTCGGCATGTTTGCGACACCCGGAGACGCTGGCGAGAGACATTAAT
>JBGQCW010000217.1:0-4332 GCA_041495565.1 Candidatus Acidiferrum sp. | reverse complement strand
TGGTTCTCGACGCTACCACTGGGCAGAACGGTCTCGCGCAGGCGCGCGAATTCACCTCCACGGTCGGCGTCACCGGCATCATCCTCACCAAGCTCGATGGCACCGCCAAGGGCGGCATCGTTGTTGCTATCTCGCGCGAGCTGGGCCTGCCCATCCGTTTCGTGGGCACCGGCGAGCAGATCAACGACATGGTCCCTTTCGACGCCGAGACGTACGCCAATTCCCTTTTCGACTGAACCGTGGACGCACACGCCATTCGCTTGATGCAACACGCGCTGGCCCTGGCTCGCAAAGGCATCGGTCTGGCCAGCCCCAATCCCATGGTGGGTTGCGTCATCGTGCGCGAAGGCCAGATTGTCGGCGAAGGATTTCATCAGTACGAATGGCGCAACCACGCGGAACTCGTCGCGCTGAAGTCCGCGAGCGAGAAGGCGCGCGGCGCGACGCTGTACGTCACGCTCGAGCCTTGCAACCACACCGGCCGCACTGGCCCTTGCACGGAAGCGATCATCGCTGCGGGCGTGCAACGAGTCGTCGCCGCCACGGACGATCCAAATCCTGTCAACTCCGGCCGCGGCTTCGATCTACTGCGCGCTGCAGGTATCGAGGTTTTCACAGGTGTTTGCGAAGAGGAAGCCCGCCGCCTCAATGAGCCGTTTGCATGTTGGATTCGCACGAAGAAACCCTTTGTCACGCTGAAGTCAGCGCTGACCCTAGACGGGCAGCTTGCCCTGCCAACGCAGGCGAAAAAATCAGGCAAACGCAAACGCCGCGATTGGATCTCATCGGAAGAATCGCGCGCGGAAGTTCACCGCATGCGCCACGCCTCGGACGCACTGCTGACGGGAATCGACACGATCCTCGCCGATGATCCGCTGCTGACCGATCGGAGCGGCCTCCCGCGCCGCAAACGCCTCCTCCGTGTCGTTCTCGATTCGAAGCTGCGGCTTTCACCGAAATCCCGCATCGTCAAGACCTCCGACGACGATCTCCTGGTCTTCACCGCCGCGCCACTGCATTCAGCCAAAGCACGCAAATTGCAAAATGCCGGCGTCGAAGTCGTGCAAGCAAGAACGAAGAAGGGCCGCATGGACTTGCCTGCTGTTCTCGCAGAACTCGGCCGCCGCGAAATCCTGAGCGTGCTCCTCGAAGCCGGACCAACGCTCAACGGCGCGGCTCTCTCAGCCGGAGTCGTCCACAAGCTTTTCCTCTTCTACGCCCCCAAAATCGCCGGCGAAAATCGCGTCCCCTTCGCCCTCGCGCTCAAACTCGCGCCCCAGCACTTGCAAGATGTCCGGATTCATCAGTTCGGTCCGGACTTCGCCATCGAAGCCTGCTTGAAAAGCAATTTTCCGCGTTGACTTGGCAGACCGCCGTCGACATACTTTCTCGAGCACTCCTCGTTTTATTTTCCCGTGATTTCGATCTCATGGCGGAGGAGGAACCCTATGCGGCGCACGACGATCTTGCTGGCAGTGTTGTTCTTGATTGGTTCGCGAGGGCTGGCAGCGCAAGAACACCACCACGAACTCTCCGCCGAAGAAATTGGCTCGGTTCACTTCCCAACATCCTGCTTGAAGACGACGGAGCCCGATTTCAACCGGGCCGTGGCCCTGCTGCACTCCTTTCAGTACGAGCAGGCGAGGCAAGCGTTCAACGAAGTCTCGGCCATGGATCCGTCCTGTGCCATGGCGCAATGGGGCGTGGCCATGTCGCATTACCATGGCTTATGGGAAAACGGAAATACGGCTGCTGGCAGGCTTGCGCTCAAAAAAGCGCAGGAGATCACAGCCGCGAACCCGAAGACTTCGGCTCGCGAAAAAGCCTATATCGATGCTCTTGCTGCCTATTACGCGGAAGACGGCCAGGATAATGCCGCCCACTCGGGGGCGTTCGAACAGAAAATGGGCGAAGTGCAAGCTGCCTACCCGGAGGACAGCGAGGCCGCGATTTTCCACGCCATCACGCTCTACATCACTGCGCCCAAAACCGATAAGACTTTCGCGAATCAGCGCCGTTGCGGCGAAATCCTCGAACCTCTTTTCGAGAAACAGCCCCGCCATCCGGGCATCACGCACTACATCATCCATTGTTACGACAATCCGGTGCTGGCAAAAAGAGGCCTGACTGCCGCGCGCATGTACGCAAAGATTGCGCCCGCTTCAGCCCACGCCAATCACATGCCTTCGCACCTCTTCACGCGTGTTGGATCGTGGGAGGAATCCATTCGTTCGAACATAAAATCGGCGGAGCTCGCCGCCGCGGCAGAAGCCACTTCTTCAGATGGGGAAGCGCGCGACCAGCGCGTCCATGCCATGGATTACCTCGAATACGCTTATTTGCAGAGCGGCCAAGTCAAGCGAGCGAAAGCCGTGCTGGCGGAAATGAATGCCTTGCCGCCTGTTGTCGGGCTCACACAAATTGGAGACTACGCACTCGCGGCAATTCCCGCGCGCGCTGCCATTGAACTTGGCAACTGGGAACAGGCCGGCGCGTTGAAGGTGAGAGAAGGCGCGGTGCCTTGGGCGGAAGCGATCACTTGGGCCGCCATCGGAGAAGGCAGTGCACGGTCTGGCAATCTGGATCGCGCCGCTAAGGCCGAGCAGCAACTCGCTGCGCTTCGCGATGTGGCTTCGAAACAAGAAAATACCTATTGGTCCAATCAAATTGAAGTGCAGCGTCGCGAAGTGGCCGCGTGGATCGCGGAGAAGACCGGAAGCAGAAATGATGCCATTTCTAAAATGCGCTCCGCGGTTGAGCTCGAAGAGAGTATGGACAAGAACGCTGTGACGCCGGGTGCCGTTACGCCGGCCAGGGAAATGCTGGCGGAACTACTTCTGTTGGAGAACAACCCACAGGAATCGCTGGCCGAATACGAAGCCGTTCTGAAAGTCGCTCCCAACCGGTTCAACGCTTTGTATGGCGCCGCGCGCGCCGCGGAAGCTTCCGGGAACGGGGCAGTCGCCAGGCGCTACGTTCAGAAGTTGGCGGAGATTGCGCCCGGCGACGAGCGGCCCAAATTACCGGCGAAAATTGTGACTTCTTCAGTCTCGCAATGAAACTCACCCGGCCACACGAAGCACGGCTGCGCCTCGAATTGCGTCGTTTTTGAGTGCATGGAGTGCCCGATTAACATCTTGCAAGGGAAAGATCTGCACGTGAGTGCGAACCGGAATTTCGGCGGCAACCCGCAGAAAGTCCTCGCCGTCCTGCCGGGTGTTGTTCGCCACACTGCGGATCACTCGCTCCTGGTACAGGAGCTCGTAGTTGAACGACGGAATCGGACTCATATGGATTCCGCCAAGAACGAGCACACCGCTTTTCTTGAGCGCCTTTAGCGCAGCAGGAACAATCTCCCCGGCAGGTGCGAAGACAATCGCGGCGTCGAGTTTCTTCGGAGGCTCATCAAACGTTCCACCGGCCCACACGGCTCCGAGCTCGAGCGCGAGTTTTTGATGACGCGCATCACGCGTAGACGCGTAGACTTCAATATCCCAGTGGCGCGCCACCTGGATCGCCACGTGGGCGGCAGCGCCGAAGCCGTAAAATCCCAACCGCCCGCCCGGCTTGATCCCGGAAAGGCGCAATGAACGGAAGCCGATAATCCCCGCACAGAACAACGGCGCGGCTTGTTCATCGGGAAATCCTTCCGGAATTGCGTAAACAAAGTCTTCCGGCGCGCTGATGTACTCGGCGAAGCCTCCATCCACGGTGTAGCCCGTAAACACCGGATTGTCGCAAAGATTTTCCGCGCCCGACCGGCAATATTCACACGTTCCATCCGTCCTGTGCAGCCAAGCGATCCCAACACGAGCCCCAATCGCAAAGCGCCGCGCATTCTCGCCCAGCTGTTCGACGACGCCGACGACTTGATGTCCCGGAATGATTGGCGATTTGCGCGGTGGCAATTCACCTTCGATCACATGCAAATCCGTGCGGCACACGCCGCAGGCACGGACGCGTACCAGAACTTCGCCGTTGCCCGGTGCGGGCGACGGCACTTCCGTGAATGCGAGCGGATTCGTCTCAATCCGCGCCGGCTTAATTAGAACGCATGCCTTCATTGTGTAGACCTGTACCGATCCTCATTTCGCGTGCTTGCCTACTCTAAACCTTCAACTTTTAACTTTCGACTCTGAACAAAGGTATAATTGAATTCACGAATGCTTTCCAATCTGACCGGGCCTTTGGCCTGAAAGATTTCCAAATGGCAGACACCATCCAGAAATACAAAGACTACGTCATGACCGGCTTCTTGAAGTCGGTTGCGCCGATCGTGATCGATCGAGCCAGCGGCGCCACCGTAACGGACATCAACGGCCGCGAGTATCT
>JBGQCW010000216.1:0-4335 GCA_041495565.1 Candidatus Acidiferrum sp. | reverse complement strand
GGGGCTTTACACGCGCGCGAGGGACATCGTACTCTGAATTCACCATGTGGAACGTCGAACAACGCTTCTCACCGAGGGCCATTGAGAGTCTGGCCGCGCTGGGTTTTGCCGTTGGCAGCACACGCGGCGTGGTTCGCGTCGAAAAATGCGGCTGCGGCGCAGAATTCCGCAAAGGAACCGACGACCTCTACCAGATGACCATTATTCCCACCATTATGCTGAAGGGCCAGTTCACCCGGCTGTGGGACGCCGGCTACCAGAAGTTTCTGCTCGCGGATGATGGGCTGAAGCTCCCGGCGCTGGCTGTTCACCTTCAAAATTTGCGGAAGTTCAACGAAGAGCTGCTCACGGCGCTGGGCGTTCCCACTTTCTATAACGAAGCGCTCGGTTCCGTGAGCCAGGTCAGCGTGTACGACCGCGTCAAGGGGCGCAAGGGCGCAGTCCCGGACGAAACGGTCGGCGCGCACAGCGAAAAACGCGGTCACTGATCTTCTCGATTTTGCCCCGCGAAAATTCAGCCGACAACATCAACCTGCTCCCGCATCTTGAAGCTGCCTGCGAAACTGCTCCAAGTCCACGCGATGCTTCGCCGCTTTGCGCTGCCCAATGAAAATCACCGGAACATCCCATCCGTAGCGTTCCTTCAGAACGGCATCCTCGTCCACATTCACTTCGCGCAGAACCGCGCCAAACTCGCCCAACACCGGCGCGATGGCGGCCTTCGCTTCGTCGCAAAGATGGCAACCCGGACGAGTATACAGAGTGATGTCGCGAGGTCCGCAACGGGCAAGGCGCAGGTCTTCCGGCGAGCTGCTCACGGCTTGAGATTCGAATCCTTCCTACGGAAGCTCATTCTACTCGCAAGAATCCTTGGAAAGAAAAAGTAGCGCATAATGTTCCATGTTGGAATAGCGAGGACCGGACAAATGGGAAGAGTCGTGGCGCTGATGGATGACTTGTTTTTCCAAATGAAGCTGGCGGAAACCGCCAAGCAACTCGGCGTGGAAGTGAAAGTGGCGGCGAACGGTGATGCGCTGATGGCGCTGATGGAGAGCCAGCCAAAACTCGTCATTGTGGACTTGAACGCGCGCAACCACCCGATCCAGACCATCGAAATGTTGCGCCACGTCCGGAAAGACGTCCGCGTTGTGGGATTCCTCTCGCACGTGCAGACGGAGCTTGCCGCCCAGGCCCAGGCTGCCGGTTGCGACGAAGTGATGCCACGATCCGCTTTCACTCAGAATTTGGTTGCCATCCTGAGCGTGGCAAAGGATTGACTTGAATTCGCATCCTACGAACATGCCCCGACGAATTCTCCTGCTGTTCAGTGCAGCCTTTTTCGCAGCGGCCGCTGGCCATGCGCAGGAATCGAGTTCCAACGCCAACGCCCCGGCGGCGAGCGCAGCAACCGTGGCAACCACTCCGGCCGCAGCTCTGCGCGATGTATTGTCCGCGGCGTGTTCCCAGAGCCAAACCGACTTTGTTCGTTTTCTCACCGCGCGAAATAAGGAAGCCTTCTCCCGCATGACGCCCGCCGCTCGCGTCGCGCTGATGAAGCGCTTCGTTCTGCTCAACGAGCCGGGTAAAGCCACTGCCACGGCGAATCCCGCGGGCCGCCCCATCCTGCGCTGCCAGACGCCCGCCGTCACGACCGAGATGCAAATCGGCGGTACGGAACTCCGCGACAACATCGCGTTCTTGCCGATGGAGCTGCGCAATACCACGGACACCACTGGCGCAAATGTCCGCCAGGTCACCATGGGGCTCGTGCGCGAGGAAGGGGAATGGAAGCTGCTCTCTCTGGGCTTGCTGCTGCTCGATCTGCCCTCGCTCGAGGTGGAGTGGGACACCGCCGAAACCGGCGCCACCGAGCGTGGCGCCATCGAAGCCCTGCGCGCCATTGCCGACGCCATCGAAGCCTTCCGCCGAAAATTTTCCCGGCTGCCCGAGTCTCTCGCGAATCTCGGCCCCCCAGTGCATGGCTCGGCGAACGGAGACGCCGCCAATCTCCTGGATTCCGATTTTGCGACGGGCATGAAAAACGGCTACGCCTTCCGCTATGTAATTGTGGGAGCCAGCACCCTCGGCGCTCCCGCAAAATACGAACTAGCGGCGACGCCGCTCCGCTACGGACGCACGGGCAAGCTCTCGTTCTTCCGCGATGCCAATGGCGGCCTGCACGGAGCCGACCGCCAGGGCGCGATCGGCAACGAGTCGGACCCCAAAGTGGAATAACGCCGCGTTACGGCTGCGCTTTGACGGTCGGATAGGAAATCCCGAGCTGTTCCAGATAGCTCTTGTGCTTCGCGGGATCGTAATAAAATTTCTTCAGTTGCGGCGCGAACTTCTCCATTTTTTCCTTGTTCATTTCAATCGCGGGCTTGTCTTCCGGCGCGAGAAATGATTCGTAATGAATTTCCTTGGTCTGAACGTCGCGAAAATAATCCCAGGCCTGCTTGACGAGTTCCGGCTGCAACAAGAAATCCAGCGCCGTCATGGCCTGCACCTTGGCGCCTGCCGTCGAGCCTTTATGCGCAATAGGCGTGGCCATAGCCACGGCGTTCGCCCAGCTATGCCCCGGGAGATTCGGAATGTTCGCCGGATACATGAGATACACCATGGGAATATTCCAGGAAATATCGCCAACATCATCGGATCCTCCGCCCGCCGGTTTTTTCTCTGGATCGGAGAGCGGCTCGACCTTTCCCTTGAGGCCCTCGACCTTGGCCCCGATCTCCTTCTGAAGAGCCTTGGCTAGCGTCTGATCGGCTTCGCTCCACTTCGGCATGCCCACCGCTTCCATGTTTTTCTGTTGCGCTTCGGCGATCACTTTGTTGAAGAAAGGCGGCCAGGCCGAACCCACCAGCTTGTGCTCGACCGTGGTGTTGCTCATCTTCGCCGCCGCCTCGGCCATCGTGTTTCCGATCTCGTAGAGTGATTTGATGTGCGCGTAGTCCAGTTCGCGAAAGTAATACCAGACCGCGGCCTCCGACGGCACGACGTTCGGCTGATCGCCGCCGTTGATGATCACGTAATGCGAGCGCTGCTGAAGCCGCAAGTGTTCCCGCCGGAATTCCCATCCGGCGTTCATCAGTGAGACTCCGTCCAGCGCGCTGCGGCCCTCCCAGGGCGCCGATGCCGCGTGGGCCGCTTTCCCATGGAAGAAATACTGCACGGAAACGAGCCCGCTCCACTCGCCATTCCCTGTGCCATAGGAGGTCGAGAACTCCGATTCGACGTGTGCACCCAGGACCACGTCCACGTCCTTGAATAGTCCGGCGCGAACGTAGAATGCCTTCGTGCCGAGAATTTCTTCCGCGATTCCGGGAAGGATTTTGATCGTCCCCGCGAGGTGATGCTCGTCCATGAGTTTTTTCAGGGCCAGCGCCGCCGTGACGTTCACGGCCATGCCGGAATTGTGGCCTTCGCCGTGTCCGGGCGCGCCTTCGATCATCGGGTCGTGATAGGCAACCCCGGGCTTTTGCGAGGCGCGCGGAATGCAATCCTCATCGGTGATGAACGCGATGACGGGTTTGCCGTTGCCATACGTGGCCATCCAAGCTGTGGGAATACCGACAACGCCCCGTTCTACGTGAAAGCCGTTTTTCTCGAGGATCCCGGTGACGTAGCGCGAAGTTTCGACCTCCTGAAACCCCAGTTCGCTGTAGCTGAAGATTTCGTCGACCATCTGCTGCGTCAGTGTCTGCAGGTGATCCACTTCGGCTACGGCTTCCTGCTTGAGTGCTGGCAGTGATGGCGGCTGCTGCGCGCAGAGAAGTACGGGCGAAAGAACTGCGCAATAAAGCCCTGCGTATCGAAGCAATTTTTCCATGGGACCTCGTGAGCAAGCGAGTTGCGCCGGGATGATAGCGCGATTGCCGGCAAAGAGGGAGCCCCATTCATTGCCGGGTGCATTTGTGCTCTAGAGGAGTTGGCGCTACTATCGTGCGATTCTCCATGCATGGCTGCGCACACCTACGTTTCCTCTTTTTGCTGATGACCCTTGCGTTGCTCGCGTCCTCGCGCGCCATGGCAAAGCCGCAATCCGGTTCGACCTACGGCCCTCTTCCCGTCTTCGAGCTTCACAGCGGATTCTGGATCAATCTTCATCACACGCTCTATCACGAAGCGAGGCAGCGGACCGCCTCCGCAGCGCAGGACAAGAGCGGCAAAACATCCGGACCAGCGCTCAAGACATCGCCGGATGCAAGACCAACTTTCACGGCTGCTGAACAAAAGGCCTGGGACGACGCCGTCGCCTACTACGCCGCGAATTACGCCGACAAAGATCTTCTTTTCACCACCGAACTCATTCAATTGAAAGACCAGCTCGGC
>JBGQCW010000215.1:0-4345 GCA_041495565.1 Candidatus Acidiferrum sp. | reverse complement strand
GGCCGGGATGCCCGACAGCGCCACCGGGCCGGAGGCGAGCGCATCGTTCAGACCAAAATAGCCCGCGGTTTCAATAATTCCGGAGAGCACGAATCCGAAGGCCAGAATCAGCGCGGTGCGATCGTGCGTGCCGCGAAACCGGACGAGTGCGTTGGCGGCATAGCAGAAGCTGAGGAGCGTGCCGCCAACTTCGAGATAAAGATAGGTGTGGGGAGAGCCGGCGACGCTGGTCTGGCGCAGGTAAAAGATGCAAGCAAGAAAAACGGTGAGCAGGGTTATTCCGGAGGCAATAAGGAGGCGCAGCCGTACGACCTGCGAGGAGCCCGCATTGCGGTCATCCTGGAGAAACCCGACGATATTGCCCCAACCACCCACGAAATCCCCCAAATGCCGAAGAAAGACTGGCAACTACCAAGGAATGCAAGTTTGTGCCCTTTTCCATGCAAAAATGTCTCACTGTAAGTCGTTGTAAATAAAATACTTATTGAGTTACATGTGGGGCGTCCCCAATCGCGGAGAAGCGGCGAGACACTGAGAAGATCTACAAGTTCACGGATTAGGACACTATCATTTTTGTTTCGTTAGAGTTACCGGGCGGATGGCCAGTATCACCGAGAATCGTGAGACTGTCTCAGGATGAGACAGTCTCACGATCTGAAACACTCGACAAAGTCGGAGATCAAGAGGGTCTATAACTTCGGCTGTGGTGGAGGGAGCTCCCGGGCCGCCACGGTATCGGAAAACCCACAAGTCTTATGCGAGCCGTCGCAAAACGGCTTGTCGGCGGAGTGGCCGCAACGGCAGAGGCCGATCCGCGTGCGCCCGGCGAGGCCAAAGGGCTTCCCCTCCGGATCGACAATTTCGAAATCGCCTTCCACGCGGATCGATCCGTTGTGATTGACCGTAATTTTCGTCGCCGCCATTTTTTCTCCTGAGCAATACCGAGTATGCCCATACTCCCGCGCAGCGACAAGTAGAAACGATAGGCACGCCAACCGGGCCGGAGCGGGGCGCTTTATTCAATCAACGCAAGTCTCTGGAACCGAATCAGTATTTTGGAACGGAAGGATCAACCTCGTCGGACCACGCGAGGATGCCGCCCTTCAGGTTGAGAATCTTGCGGAAACCCGCTTTGCGCAAGAAATCCACGGCCTCGGCAGAGCGCTTTCCGCTCCGGCAATGCGCGACGATTTCCCGCGAAGAATCCAGCTCGTGCACGCGCCGCGTGAGTTCCCCAAGCGGGATCAGATGTCCCTTGAGATTGCAAATTTGGTATTCATGCGACTCGCGCACATCCAGGATAAATATGTCGTCTCCATGATCCAGCCGTGACTTCAGCTCGCGCGGCGTGATCTCCGGCACTTGCACCGACGGGCCGGGAGCTTCTTCGCCGCGCACGCCGCAGAACTCGTAGTAATCGATGAGCTTTGTAATCGTGCGGTTCGTGCCGCACATCGGGCAGTTGGGATTCTTGCGCAGTTTCAGTTCGCGGAATTTCATTCCAAGCGCATCGAAAAGCAACAATCGCCCGACCAGGCTTTCGCCGGCGCCCAGAATGAGCTTGATCGTCTCCATCGCCTGGATCGACCCGACGATGCCAGGCAACACGCCAAGCACGCCACCCTCGGCGCACGATGGCACGAGCCCCGGCGGAGGTGGTTCCGGATACAAGCAGCGGTAGCACGGTCCATCGGGCATCCCGAAAACGGTGACCTGTCCTTCAAAACGGAAGATAGATCCGTAAACGTTGGGCTTGCCAAGAAGAATGCAAGCATCATTGACCAGATAGCGCGTGGGGAAATTGTCCGTGCCGTCGACGACGATGTCGAAATCTTTGAACATCTCGAGCGCGTTTGCGCTGGTCAGTTGCGTTTCGAACGACTCAATCTGAATCGCTGGATTGAGGTTCGAAAGCCGCACGCGGGCGGCTTCGCTCTTCGGTTTGCCGACGTCGCTGGTGCCAAACGTGACCTGGCGCTGCAGATTCGTGAAATCGACCACGTCAAAATCAACGAGACCGAGCCTGCCGACTCCGGCCGCCGCCAAATAAAGTCCAAGCGGCGCGCCGAGTCCGCCCGTGCCAATCAGCAGTACCTTGGCGCTTTTCAGCTTGAGCTGCCCCTCCATACCGACTTCCGGCATGATCAAGTGGCGGCTGTAGCGCAGGATTTCTTCGTTCGAAAGGCTCGCCGCCGGTTTTGCGCCGGTCTGCGGCTGTGCGGTTGTGGCCATTGCGATTCCCTGCTCCTTAGTTCTCGGTCAATCCGCGCGGGCGACCTTCAGGAAACACCGCCAGCGATGGACGGGATAATGCTGATTGTGTCGCCGTCCTTCGTAGGCGTGTTCTCCTTCGCCAGATAACGAATGTCTTCGTCGTTCACATACACATTTACGAAGCTGCGCAGTTTGCCGTCTTCGGTAAAAAGATGCTTGCGCAAATCGGCGAATTCCGTCGTGAGATGGCCGAGCGCTTCGCCGACCGTCGCAGCCTGGAACTCCGCCGAAACTCGCTTTCCCGCATACGGGCGGAGCGGTGTTGGAATCATCACTTTCACGGGCATTTCGTTTCTCCGATTCTCTTTTGCCAACGGGCTAGACCGCAGCGCCGTGGCGAATCTCGATACCTTCTTCTGAAAACTCCTGCCGATCGTCGTTCAAACGCCAGGAGGTCATCTCTTGCGGCGCGCCGCTTTGCACGCTGACGATGATGTAGCTGTACCACGGCCAAGCGTGATCGCGGTCATACTGGCTGGGTCGCGCCGGATGATCCGGATGCGAATGATACCAGCCAACGACTTCCAATCCTTGTTCGCGCGCCGCCTTTTCCGCCGCCAACACATCCTCTGAGGTCACCGAAAAACGGTTCCGCGGCGAATCGTCACGCCGGTTCACCAGCGGAAAGAGCGCGAGAATCTCCCGGCCCGGCGCATGCGCATCTTGTTCGGGATCGTTTCCGCTGACCGCGGACGAATCGCGCCCCAGCAGAGCGCCGCAGCATTCATGCGGATAAGTCTCCGCGCCATGCGCGCGGATCTTCTCCGCGAGGTATCCGCTGATCCAAAGTGTCGCCTCGTCCGCCATCTCTACTCTTCGTCCCAGAAGCGTTCGTTCAAGTACTTCGCCGCGGAATCCGCGAAAACCGTCACGATCACCGCGTTCTCTTTCTTTGGAACACGCTTGGCAATCGCAAAGCAGCCCAGCAGCGCCGCCGCCGCGCTGGGGCTGACAAGCAAACCCTCTTCCCGTGCAACGCGCTTTACCAGGCGATAAGACTCTTCCGTGGAAATCGCCAAATTTTCATCCGCGAGCGTGTCGTCGTAAATCGCCGGACGAATCGCCGTCTCCATGTGTTTCCAGCCTTCCAGCCCATGAAACGACGCATCTGGCTGCAAACTCACGCAGCGAATTGCAGGATTCAGCTCTTTCAGCCGCCGCGTCGTTCCCACAAACGTTCCGCTCGTCCCGAGCGCCGCCACAAAGTGCGTGATGCGTCCGGAAGTCTGCTCCCAAATTTCGTTCGCCGTCGTGCGATAGTGCGCCTGCCAGTTCGCCGGATTGCTGTACTGGTCGGGATAAAAATACTTCTCAGGATCGGCGTTCACGATTTCGTGCACTTTGCGAATCGCGCCGTCGGTGCCTTCATCGCCGGGCGTGATCACCAATTCCGCGCCAAACGCGCCAAGAATCCGCTTCCGTTCGTGCGAAGCGCTGTCCGGCAGGCACAGCTTGACGGGATAGCCCAGCGCCGCTCCGATCATCGCGTAAGCAATGCCGGTATTCCCGCTCGTCGCATCGATGATGGTCTTCCCGGCCCGCAGCGCGCCGCTCGCCAGCCCCGCCTGAATCATCGCGAGCGCCGGCCGATCCTTGACGGAACCACCCGGATTGAACCACTCGGCCTTTGCGCAGAACTCCACAGGTGAGAACTCCTTGCCGACGCGTTCAAGTCGCAGCAACGGTGTGTTCCCAATGCATTCGAGCAAGGACTCCCCCGCCCGGCCTTGCTGAGCCGTTGATTCGCGAGGAGATGCGGCGATGTGTCCCGTAGTGGCCATGACCCCTTGAGTTAAAATTCCCCTCCTGCTCCTGCAGGAGCCAGGATATCCGACCATTTTACTCCGAATTAGATGCGGCAGACTAGGCCGGAGATATAAGCCAATCTTTCATGACTTTGCTGGTCTCCGGCGACCGTAACGACTCGCCGGGGGCTTTACACGCGCGCGAGGGACATCGTACTCTGAATTCACCATGTGGAACGTCGAACAACGCTTCTCACCGAGGGCCATTGAGAGTCTGGCCGCGCTGGGTTTTGCCGTTGGCAGCACACGCGGCGTGGTTCGCGTCG
>JBGQCW010000214.1:0-4351 GCA_041495565.1 Candidatus Acidiferrum sp. | reverse complement strand
GTTTCTGTCAGCCGGGTTACGGCTGAACATTACTACATTAAGCTATCTGATGCCTCAAGTCCCGAGCCCCTCTACAGAGCTTCGGCCGTCTTCAAGCCCTGTTCTACGCACCCGCAAAGCAGGCGTGCAGAACAAAAAAAAGGCCGCAAGTTTGACCTTGCGACCGCTTTACAACCCAAAGGCGATACAAGAGCAACAAACGCAAATAGAGAATAGCACACGAGGGGGTTTTCTGCAAATGGTTTTTACGAAGATTTTTCCATGTCTTCTAAAAATCACTACTCCCTTGTTTTCAGGCGCTTGCCGGTAGTCTTCCCGGGCTTACGGCGCTGGTGGCGCCGAAAAGGGCGGGAAACGTTCGCCCCAAATTCGTTCAGGTGGGTGTGCTGGTGGTTTGGAGCACTCTGGCCAGGGCGTCGAGGCAGCCGTTCCAACCCTGATGGTGTTCGTCGCGATCCTTCGCGGAGCCAAACACAGCGTGCGTAAGAACAACTTCCGTCGAATTTCCCCGCGCAAAAAATTCCACGGTAACTTCTGTGTCCGGGCTGTCGGGATACAGTTGCGCGCCATCCGGCGTGTCCTTGATCCACGACCAGCTAAAGAGGATGGGCACCTGTGTGTTCCACTTGTGCCAACCCACCGCCTGCGGAAAGCGTTGACCCGGGTGTGAGCCGCTCTTTACCATGGAGAGATGAACCAACGGCTGTATCTAGCGGCAAGTGCCATTTTGCTTTCGGCGGGACTTCTGGGTTGCGAGGACGCGGGGAAAAAACCCGTCCAAGCACGCGTTCCGGCGATCTCGCCCGCGGCCCCTGCCACGACCGCAGTGCATACCCCACCAGCTCTTCCGGCTCTGCCTCTCAAGAATCCTTCCGGCCGGCCACTTGTCTCGCTGCTGCCACGGGTTCCGGGAGGAAAGGACTATTTGATCCTAAAGGTGCAGGAAAAATTCGCTTCCGGCGAGCAGAACTTCAAAGCCGGGCACCTGGAAGCCGCGCGCAAGGATTTTGATGACGCGGTGGACTGGATGCTGGAGAGCGGCTACGACCCCAACGGCGATCCCCAGTTGAGCGAACTGTTTCACCGCGTGGTGGATACGGTCTACGCCTACGAGTTGCAAGCGTTCCGCGCCGGAGACGGATTCAGCGAAGCGCCCGCGGTGCCCGCGGCAATTGACGAAGTGGCGGAGATGACTTTTCCGGTCGACCCGAGCCTGAAAGAGCGCGCCGAGGAAGCCGCCAAGAATATTTCCCACGACCTTCCGCTGACCGTAAACGACGAAGTCCTCTCCTTTCTCAATTTTTTTCAGACGCCCCGGGGCCGCGCGATCGTGGAAACCGGCTTGCGCCGGGCCGGCCGCTACCGCGAAATGATTTCGCGGGTGTTGCGCGAAGAAGGCGTCCCACAGGACCTGATCTATCTGGCGCAGGCGGAGAGCGCTTTTCAGCCGCTGGCGCTGTCGCGCGCGGGCGCCCGTGGCATCTGGCAGTTCGTGGCCTACCGCGGCCAAGAGTACGGGCTCCGCCATACCTGGTGGATCGACGAGCGCCAGGACCCGGAGAAAGCCACGCGCGCCGCCGCGCAGCACCTGCGCGATCTTTATAAACTCTTCGGCGACTGGTACCTGGCAATGGCCGCCTACAACTGCGGCCCCGGCAACGTGCAAAAGGGCATCGAACGCACCGGCTACGCCGATTTCTGGGAGCTTTACAAACGCAAGGTTCTCCCGCGCGAAACGAAAAACTACGTCCCCATCATCCTCGCGCTCACCCTCATCGCCAAAGATGCGGCCCACTACAACGTGCAAGCGGAGCCGGAGGCGCCGGTCCCGACGGATGTTGTAAAAACCGGCCGCGCCATCGATCTGCGCCTAGTGGCGGAAACCATCGATGTGGACGTGGCAACGCTGCGCTCGCTCAACCCATCCCTGCTGCGCATGGCGACTCCCGACGACCCTTCGTTTGAATTGCATCTGCCGCAAGGCAGCGCGGAAAAATTCTCCGCCGAGATCGCCGACATTCCTCCGGAGAAGTGGGTCAGCTGGCGGCGCCACCGCGTGGGAGCGGGCGAAACGCTCACGTCCATCGCGAAAAAATACCGCGTGACCTCCGCGGCCATCGCCGATGCCAACAACCTGCAGCGCAACGCCGCGCTCGATGCCGGAGAGAAGCTGATCATCCCCGCCATACCGCCGCAATCGGAAACCAAGCGCCGCCTGGTCAGTTATCGCGTGCGGCGGGGAGAAACGCTGGGAGGAATTGCCGATCGTTTCAGCGTAGACACCGAAGACGTCCGCAAGTGGAACCGCCTGAAGTCCAACAAGGTGAGCCGCGGGATGGTGCTGCGCATCTACACCTTCGGCGGCGCTCCTGAAGCTACCCGGGTGCGAGCGCGATCCAAAGCCAAAAAGAGGACCCCCAATTCCTCATCTGGCAGTGTGGCAGGTGGAGCAGTCGCCGCAAACCACAATTAAGCCTTTTAATATAAACAACTTACGGAAACCTTAGCGCAATTGCTCAACTCTTCGCCGCGCTTGTCCTGGAGGAGCTCTCAGGCGCCTTGGACGTATCTCATCCAGGAAAACCGCAGAATGCTTGACAACTCCCGGCGAGTACGGTAACAACGGCGCAAGGGCGGGGTAGGATTTTAGAGCGCTCCGGCCAGAACAGCGACGCACGGGCCCGCTTGCAGGCAGGGGCCCATAAATTCCCCCAGGGGAGGACGGCATGGATATCGAGAAGGACCATCTGGAAGATGACAACGAGCTGTCACGGCTGGAAGACGACGAGGAGCTGGCGGGCGAAACCGAAGAGATCGTCGAAGTGGAAGAGGAGCTCGTGATCGTCAGCGACGAACCCGAAGAAGTGGCACCCCCCGCGCCCAAGCCGGCGGCCAGGAAACGCGCCAAGAAAGCGGCGAAGAAAAAGCCCGCGCGCAAAAAGAAGGCGGCGAGGAAATCGAAGCGTAAGCCGAAAAAGAAAGCGTCCAAGAAGCGGGCAAAAAAGGCCGCGAAGAAGAGAAAGAAGCGGTAAGCACGTTTCAATCGAAAGAGATTCTCTTGCCGGAGGGGGCCGGGACTTGGGTCCTGGCCTTTTCTTATTGTGGAATTCTCCCTCCCAGTCCGGGATCCGACGAGCCCAGGTGCTCTTCCCATCTTGGACAGCTTGTCTCTCGATTCAGGAATTCTCTCGCGCGCGGTGCAACTGGTGCTTGCCGGAAGCGCTAAGTGCCATTAGCATGACCCCGCATGTTACGGGCGCTGGAACAGATACGGCGGATGCGGGGAGGCGCGCAGTCGCACCTGATGCGCTGCTCGGATGGCTACTACTACGTGGTGAAGTTCCAAAATAACCCGCAACACCGCCGCATCCTGGTCAATGAACTGCTTGGAACCAAACTGGCGGCGCGCCTGGGCTTGCCGACGGTTCCGGTGGCCATCGTCGAAGTTTCCGAGGAGCTGATCCGGCTGACTCCGGAGCTGGCGATGGAGCTGCCGCGCGCGCGGATACCGTGCCAGCCCGGCCCGCAGTTCGGCTCGCGCTATCCCGGGGATCCGCGGCTGCTCACGCTGCATGATTTTCTTCCGGATGAGCGGTTGCGCGAGGTCGAAAACCTGCATGAATTCGCGGGGATGCTGGTCTTCGACAAGTGGACGTGCAACACCAACGGCCGCCAGACGGTGTTCTTCAACGAGAAGAACGAGGCGGGAGACCAGGCCGCCGTGCGCTACGAAATGCGCATGATCGACCAGGGCTTCTGCTTCAACGCCGGCGAGTGGAATTTTCCCGATGCGCCGCTGCGCGGGTTGTACGCCCGCAATCGCGTCTATGAGGGCATCACCGGAATGGAATCGTTCGCGCCGTGGCTCGAGTTAGTGGAAAATCGTATGACGGAGCGCGTCCTCGACGAAATCAGCCGGGAGATTCCGCCCGCGTGGTACGAAGACGACTACGAAGCGCTGCTGCGGCTCCTCGAACAACTCCACCGCCGCCGCCCGCGCGTGCCGGAGCTGATCCTGGAGGCCAAGAAATCCAACCGCCAGCCATTTCCAAACTGGATGTGAACCATGACTGAAACTTCTGTCAAGCAGGAAAACGCCGGACTGGGAAGCGCGGAAAGAGCCTGCGCCTATCGCATCATCCGCTACACGCCGAACCTCGTCCGTGATGAGTGGGTGAACATCGGCGTGCTGGTCTTCGATCCGCAGACGGGGGAACGCCGGTTGCGGTTGATCGAAGAACAGGACGAGTACAACCGCGTCCGGCGGCTTCATCCGCAAGCGGATGAAGTGCTGCTGCGGGCGTTGCGCGACGATCTGGAAGACCGTTTTCAATCGGAATCGGAATCGGCC
>JBGQCW010000213.1:0-4355 GCA_041495565.1 Candidatus Acidiferrum sp. | reverse complement strand
GAGTCCTTTGTGGAAAACCTGGCTCTCCTCCACAGTCTTGATTATGCCGCCGTCGGCCTCGCCGATCTGGGCAAACCGCAAGGCTACCTCGAACGTCAAGTCCGTGGCTGGATCGAACGCTACCACGGCTCCAAAACGCACGACTATCCGGAGGTAGAGAAAATCTCCGAGTGGATGCAGCAGCACATCCCATCCGCCGGAGGCGCTTCGCTGATCCACAACGACTACAAGTACGACAATGTCGTGCTGGATCCGGGCGACATCACAAAAATTACTGGAGTGCTCGACTGGGAGATGTGCACCCTCGGCGATCCGCTCGCGGATCTCGGCACTACCCTGGCATATTGGGTTGATGCAGCCGATCCGGAGGAACTGCAAGAAAACCGTTGCGGTCCCACAACCCATCCCGGCAGTTTCACGCGGGCAGAACTCGTCGAATATTACGCTCAAAAAACCGGCCGCGATACTTCCCAGATGTCTTTCTTTCTCACTCTTGCTCGGTTCAAGCTCGCCGTCATTGTCCAGCAAATCTACTACCGCTATCATCTGGGCCTTACCAAAGACGAGCGCTTTGCGTCTATGCCCCGTCGAATCAATATTCTCCTGCGTGCCTCTCTGTACAGCGCACAAACCGGCACAATCTGAAATCCACGCGGCTCGGTCGCGAAGACTCTCAGCAGTCTTAATCTGCGAGCCGCATCGTCATTGGTAGTAGCGGACCACCGATTCCGCCACGCAGCATGGTTTGTCGGAATTCTCGATTTCCATCACGACGGAAAAAGTAGCTTCGAGCGCATCAGAGAGTTGTTTAAGGCTCAGGAGTTCAATGCGCGCCCGAATTTTGGAACCGGCGCGAACCGGAAAAGGGAAGCGTACACGATTCAAACCGTAATTCACTGCCATGCGCACGCCGCCCCTAAACTGAATGGCCTGCTTCATGAGATGGCTCAGCAGTGAAAGCGTCAAGAAGCCGTGGGCAATCGTGGTGCCATAAGGCGATTCCCTTTGCGCGCGATCTCGATCGACGTGAATCCACTGGCGGTCGTCGGTGGCTTCGGCGAATCGGTCGATCCGGTCTTGCGTCACCATGAGCCAATCCGTCACGGCGATCTCGCGGCCCACGTATTCCTTTAGCGAAAATACCGTTTCCACCACGAGTGGTGGCATGGGGATCTCCTATGGAAGGAAACGGAATGCAGTTCGCAACCGCGGATGGTCAATGCGTCTCAGATTTCGCCGCGGACTTGCCCCATTTTCGGAGCTCCTGCCTGGCGATCGATTCTGTGTGCACTTCATCCGGTCCGTCAGCAATTCGCAGGGTGCGTACACTCGCCCACGCGGCAGCGAGGAACGTGTCTTGCGCGACCCCCGCGCCTCCGTGCGCCTGGATGGCACGATCCAGAACCCGCAGGGCAACGTTTGGCGCGACAACTTTGATCATCGCGATTTCCGCGCGCGCCGCTTTGTTGCCCACCGTGTCCATCATGTACGCAGCTTTCAGCGTCAGAAGCCGAGCTTGCTCGACCTCCATACGCGAAATTGCAATGTCCGCGCGAATCGTGCCTTGTTCGGCCAGTGGTTTCCCGAAAGCCACGCGCGCTTGCACGCGCTTGCACATCGTTTCCAGGGCGCGCTCTGCCATTCCGATGCACCGCATGCAGTGATGGATACGCCCGGGCCCCAGCCGCCCTTGCGCGATCTCGAATCCCCGCCCTTCACCAAGCAAGATGTTTGAGATGGGAACACGGACATTTTCAAATGTGACTTCGCCATGGCCGTGCGGCGCATGGTCATATCCGAAGACCGTCAACATTCGTTCGATCTTCACTCCCGGCGCGTCCATCGGCACCAGAATCATGGACTGCTGTTTATGAGGCGGAGCCGAAAGATCCGTCTTGCCCATGAAGACTGCGATCTTGCAACGCGGGTCGCCCGCCCCGGACGTCCACCATTTCCGGCTATTAATGACGTAGTCGCTGCCGTCCCGAACGATTCTCGCCTCAATATTTGTCGCGTCCGATGAGGCGACTGCGGGTTCCGTCATCGCGAAACACGACCGGATTTCTCCTGCCAGTAGCGGCTTCAGCCATTTTTCCTTTTGCGCCGGCGTGCCGTAGCGCGCAAGCACCTCCATATTGCCGGTGTCCGGCGCCGAGCAGTTGAACGCCTCGGGCGCCATGTGGCTTCGCCCCATGATCTCGCACAGCGGCGCATACTCCAGATTCGTTAGTCCTGCGCCATGTTCATCGTTCGGCAAAAACAGGTTCCACAATCCCGCTGAGCGCGCCCTCACCTTCAGCTCTTCGATAATCCGCGTGGGCTTCCAGCGATTACGCTCTACCTCGTCATCAAACTTCTGCTCGTTGGGATAGACGTGCTCCTCCATGAAAGTTTGCAGTTTCCGCTGCAGTTCTTTCGTTTTTTCAGTGAATGCAAAGTCCATAGATTTCGCCTACCTGCCTCTAAAAGCCGGCGCCCGCTTCTCCACAAAGTGCGCGACACCTTCTTTGAAGTCTTCGCACTGCAAGCTGGCCACCATCTCGCCCTCCGACGTTTCAAATGCTTCCGCAAGCGTCTGGAACATCGCTTCATACACTTGCCGCTTGATGACCCGCACCGAGCGCGGGCTCACATTCCACGCCAACTCTCGCGCGTATTCCTGTACCTTGTCGAGAAACACGTCTTGCGGAAAAACTTGATTCACCAGCCCCATCCGCAGCGCTTCCGCCGCGTCAATCATTCGCGCCGAAAACAGCAGATCCAGCGCGTTGGCATGCCCCACCAGACGCGGCAGCATCCACGCCATCCCATATTCGGCGATTAACCCTCGACGCGCAAACGCCGTGCCGAAACGCGCCGCATCGGAAGCAAATCGCAGATCGCAATACAAAGCGATCACCAGCCCCAATCCCACCACGGGGCCTTGAATGGCCGCAATCACGGGTTTTGTGACCGCCGGGAAATACGAATACTTTTTCCGGAAATCCAAACGCACACCTTCCCGGTGGCCCTCTGGAGCGCGCAACGCCTGGGCACGCCGCGCTTCATCCAGTCCCTTTTCGGCGACATTGCTCAGGAGCGACATATCCGCGCCCGCACAAAATCCGCGCCCCGCGCCCGTCAAGACGATCGCTCGAACGCTTTGGTCACGCTCCGCTTCTTCCATTGCGGCGCGCACCTCGCGCTCCATCACCGCGGTCCAGGCGTTCAGTTTATCCGGGCGGTTCAAGGTGATGGTGGCCACCCGGTCTGCCACGTTGTACAGCGTTTCCTGATTTGGCATAGCGGACGCGATTATATACAATGACGCCCGTGTTAGTCACTTTCATCTGTTACTAGCTATCGCAATATCCGACCTTCGCCCCTGGCTATCCTTTCTGGACGAAGCGTCGAAAGCGGGGGCTCCATGCCTTTCGTGGAAAATCAGGGAAGCAAAATCTATTGGGATCAGCAGGGGGCCGGCGAGCCCCTTTTGCTCATCATGGGCCTCAGTTATCCCTCCTACATGTGGCATCGTAGCCGTCCAGTCCTCAGTAAGCGCTACCGCACCATCGCTTTCGACAATCGCGGCATCGGCCAAAGCGATGTGCCTCCCGGCGCCTATTCCATGGCGTTGATGGCCTCTGATGCAGCCGCCGTTCTTGATGGTGCCGGCGTGCATAGCGCGCACTTGTTCGGCGTTTCAATGGGTGGCATGATCGCCCAGGAATTTGCTCTCCAATACTCCGAGCGCGTGCTCTCGCTCATTCTGGGCTGCACCGCCTCCGGCGGTCCTCATGCCGTGCAAGCCGAACCCGCAGCCATCCAAACTCTCATGCGCCGTGACCTTACTCCTGAAGAATCCAAAGAGGCCATCATTCCCTTCATCTACGATCCTGCCACTCCGCGGGAAAGCATCGACGAAGATATGGCTATCCGCATGAGGTGGTATCCCACCCCTCAAGGATATGCGAGCCAATTGCAAGGCATCATCGGTTGGGAAGCCTACAGCCGCATCTCACAGATCACCGCACCTACGCTGGTTATCCACGGCGAAACGGACAGACTCATTCCACCCGCGAATGCCAAGTTGATCGCCGCACGTATTCCTGGCGCCAGACTCGTACTGATTCCTCACGCCAGCCATGTTTTCGAAACCGACCAACCAGCAGCGGCACACCAAGCAATCTTGGCATTCCTAACTGCTCAGAGCACCCGCGCACAACACTCGCAAGCCTAGAAGTTATCTCATAAACACATTCAAGGGATTGAACGATTGAAACTTATGGCCAATGGCGTAAATCGAGAGCATGGACATCACCGACGCCCAATGGGCGTTGCTCGAACCGCTGTTTCGTCCCAAACGTCGGGAGGAT
>JBGQCW010000212.1:0-4357 GCA_041495565.1 Candidatus Acidiferrum sp. | reverse complement strand
TTGGTCACACCGGTTTCGTGAGCGAGGATTTGCTGGGTGCGCAGGGCGATGAGCGCGGCATCTTCCGTGGGAAGCGCGAGCGCTTCGTCGAGCGAGTTGGTGTGCAGCGACTGGCAGCCGCCGAGAACGGCGGCGAGCGCCTGAATCGCGACGCGCACGATGTTGTTCTCCGGCTGCTGCGCGGTGAGGGAAGAGCCCGCGGTTTGCGCATGGAAGCGCAACAAGAGCGAGAGCGCGTCTTTCGCGCCGAAACGCTCGCGCATGATCTTCGCCCAGAGGCGGCGCGCGGCGCGGTACTTGGCGATTTCCTCGAGGAGATCGCTGTGCGCATTGAAGAAGAAAGAGAGTTGCGGCGCGAATTCATCGACGCCGAGTCCCGCGTCCAGCGCAGCCGAAACGTAAGCGATGCCGTCGGCCAGCGTGAAGGCGACCTCCTGAATCGCCGTGGACCCGGCTTCACGGATGTGGTAGCCGGAGATGGAAATCGTATTCCACTTGGGAAGGTGGCCGCGGCACCACGCGAAAATATCCGTGACGATGCGCATCGCGGGGCGCACCGGATAGATGTACGTGCCGCGGGCGATGTACTCCTTGAGGATGTCGTTCTGAACGGTGCCTGAAAGTTTTTGCAGGCTGGCACCCTGCTTCTTCGCGACCGCCACATAGAGACACAGGAGAATCGCGGCGGTGGCGTTGATGGTCATCGAGGTGGAGACTTTTTCGAGCGGAATGCCGTCAAAAAGAGTTTCCATGTCTTCGAGGGAATCGATGGCCACGCCGACTTTGCCGACCTCACCAAGCGCGAGAGGATGATCGGAGTCCATGCCGATTTGCGTCGGGAGATCGAAAGCAACGGAGAGGCCAGCCTGGCCTTTGCTCAGGAGATAGCGATAGCGCTGATTGGATTCGACGGCGCTGCCGAAGCCGGCGTACTGCCGCATGGTCCAGAAACGACCGCGGTACATGGTGGGATAGATGCCGCGAGTGTAAGGAAATTCACCGGGATAGCCGAGGACTTCGTCAGGATTCCAGCCGGCAAGATGTTCTTCCGTGTAAAGCCGATCGATGGGAATACCGGAAAGAGTCGTGAATTTTTCCCTGCGTTCGGCGGGAGAAGCGAATTTGATTTTGCCGTCGGCCATGGGAGTTGGAAATTCGAAACTAGAAAATCGAGACTCACCGCGAATCGCTGTCCTCTTGCTCCATAGAAATGCCGGGCTAAAGCCCGGCCTCTATAGCCTCCGCGCTTTGCGAAACGATGTTACCGCAAAAAACGAAAATAAGAGCGCCACGGCGACGGCAAGGCCAATGAGCCAGCGAGCGGCGTCCCTGGTCCAGGCGCGGAGAGCGGCGTTGAGCCAGCCCAACGCGAGAACGGCGAAGACCGCGGCGGTCACCTCGTGAAAGAGTTGCTTGAGCGTGCGCCAGAAGCGCGCGAATCCGCCTTGCTGCTGCGGCGCGGCTGATGCGCTGGCGACCGTGGACATGCCAGCATCTTAACGCAAAACGAAGCGCACGACAGGAAGCGAGGAGTTGAGATTCCCCCCTTTTGGCCCATATAACCTGGACGAAGGTACTGTGGACGGATTGGAGACAACGGAGCGAAGCTCTCTTGTATCCAACATATCGTGGGCCTAAAATGGCCCAAGAAGTACGGGAGAGCCGGCCTTGCAACTCGACGATCACCTGAAAAACCTGCTCCGTGAACTGGGACATGCGATCAATGACACGGTGTCCGATTCCGATCGCATCACGGGCGCGATTGCCGGAGTGCGCGCGCACGGGTACGATATCGTGCTCAAGCTGGATGCGACCATCGGGCTGGCGAAGCGCGACGCGGCCGCTGCCGAAGCGGCCAAGCTGACGACGCAGGACAAGCGTTTTCTGGAGTCCCTGCGGATTCAGGTGGATCAGGAACCGTTTTCCGAAGACAATGACAAGAAGCCGGCGGCGCGGCTTTCGATGACGCCCCAGGATGTGCGTTTTCTGAAGTCCTTGCGGATTGCCACGGACGAGCTGGAATGAAGAGTTTTGTCAAAGCTGTTGGGTTCGGACTGCTGTTGATGCTGGCGGCAGCCGGAGCCTTTTCTCCGCCTGCCGAAGCACAAGTTCCTCCGGCTGTGGTGCCGATCGTGGTGGATACCGCGGTGCCGATCATCGTCAATGCTGTGAAGCCAAAGCCGAAGCCGAGCGGGCTGACCAAGTTCGAGGGCTACGTACAACACGCAAACATCGCGCAGATCACCGTGCGCGCGAAGGGGAACGATTTGGCGATCCAGACGTTCAGCCTCTCGGAAGCTGCCGCTGCGAAGATGCAACAGATCATCGACAAGGGCGGCTATCAGTGGGGCGACAAAGTGACGATTTATTACGACCCCGCAACCTTGAAAGCGATCAAGTTCAAAGGGAAACCTTCGAAGCCTGTCTGATTCGCGGTGCTGTAGCATGCTTCGCCTGCCTGCCGTCTCTGGACGCTTTTATCCTTCCGACCCGCTCGAACTGACGGCGCTGGTTCACAAATTCACCAAAATAGTTCCACCGCCCGAACCCGTTCGCGTAACGGCGTGCCTTGTGCCGCACGCCGGGTATGTCTTTTCGGGGCACGTGACCGGCGCGGTTCTCTCTCGCATCGCACTACCAAGGAAAATCATCATTCTCGGCGTTCGGCATCATCCTCGCGGTGAGCCGGCGGCCATCCTATCCAGCGGGGCATGGCGCACACCGCTGGGCGACGCGCCGATTGACGAGCCTTTGGCGGCCGCGTTACGGAAAGCGTGCCCGCTGCTGCGCGAGGATAGCGTGGCACACGACGCGGAGCACTCGCTCGAAGTGCAGTTGCCGTTTCTGCAGGTACTCGCGCCGGACTTTGCGTTTGTTCCTATCGCTCTAGGAACGGTGAATTTTGAAAATCTGGTAAGTGTCGGCGAGGCGATTGGGCAGGTTCTCGAAAACTGGAAAGAAGAGGTGCTCCTGCTGACCACCTCCGACCTGAATCACTATGAGGAGGACGCCACTACGCGAATCAAAGACCGCAAGGCCATCGACCGATTGCTGGCGCTGGATGCACGCGGGCTTTACGACACCTGCCGCAACGAAGATATTTCGATGTGCGGCCTCGGACCAGCGGTAGCGATGCTCACGGCACTCAACGCGCTGGGCGCGAAGAAATCCCACTTGGTGAAGTACGCCACGTCGGCGGATGTCTCTGGAGATCGCGCGGCCGTGGTTGGCTATGCGGGCATGATTTTTTCATGACATGAAGAGATGAGCCCCTTTGCAATGCCAAAAGGAAAAACGGCTCCGGAAAGGAGAGCCGTTTTCAAAGGAATGCAAGATCCGTTTAGTGTGGACGGCCGCCGGAGGGGTGTGAGGACGACGCGGAACTCGAGCCGGAAGAAGAACGTCCTGAGCTGCTTCCACCCGAAGTAGTAGACCCGCCCCGACCGCTGCTCCCGCTCGAAGAGGAAGAGCCGCCCCAACTGCTGCCCCTGCTGCTGGAACCGCTTGATCCACCCCTCTCGCCTCCCAAGGAGCGCGGCGCCGGCGGCGGGGTCATGCTGCGTGCCGCCGAAGGAACGGAAGGAGTGCGCGACGATGAGGCAGTGGCCGGATTCGGAACCAGAGTTCCAGCTGAAACGTTGCCTGCATGCGCGCCTGCAACCACGCCAGTCTGTCCATTTTCGGAATGAGATTCTCTCGCGTTTACGGAAGAAGCGGAAGAAGACGAAGTTGCGGGAGCATTCGTATTCACAAAGCGGTGCTCCCGCGGATCGTAAGCGATCGAAGAATCCTTGCTGAGGGAAAGAACACGGGCGCCGGAATGGCCTTCGACAATCGTCCGCGAAACGCGAGCCGGTGGCGTCGTAGCAACAAGGCGGCCGCTTAGAGCTTCGCGTGGCGCGGACTTCAACGTCTCCCATTTTTGGCCGAATTCGCCGCCCGAGATTCGCTCGCTCATCCCTTTCGCTAAGACGGGAGAGAAAACGCCGTGTTCCAAATTCCGGGGAGTCTTGCCTTTTTCATCGAGGGGATGAATAGGCACGATGCCCATCTTCCCGTTGTTGCGAACAAAAACTCCTGTCACCGGCCGATAGAGAGGGTTTGGAGGGTGGACGCCCCGAGGAAAACGCTTTCTTGGACCGCCCTGGAACCCATAGAGCACCGGCGGTGAATAAAACCATCCGCCACAGGAGGAATCAAAGAGCCAGCCGCCGTAATGATACGGAGCCCAACCCCATGGCTGCGAGCTCATCCACGTCCAGCCGAATCCCGGATCCCAGAGCCACTGCCCCATCGTGAACGGTGACCAGGCAGCGCCGACTCCAAAAGGCCTCCACCCGTATCCGTATCCTCCGCA
>JBGQCW010000211.1:0-4361 GCA_041495565.1 Candidatus Acidiferrum sp. | reverse complement strand
GTCCGCACATCCGGCATGGCCTGCTTGATCAGCCGGATTCCCTCCATCGTCTCGACCGCGCCGCCGATGTAGTTCGCATCTCCCGTCGCACAGGGAAAAACCAGAGGATCGAAAATGATGTCCTCCGGTGCCAGTCCGTATTTTTCCGTCAGCAGCTTGTACGAACGCTGTGCGATCGCCAGTTTGCGCTCCCGCGTAAACGCTTGCGCCTGCAGCGTGTCCTCATCGATGCAACCCACCACCACTGCCGCGCCGAATTCATGCGCAATCGGCACCACGCGCTCGAATTTTTCTTCGCCGTCTTCCAGGTTGATGGAATTGAGAATCGCCTTGCCCTGGCAATACGTCAGCGCCAGCTCGATGGCCGTCGGATCAGTCGTATCGATCATCACCGGCGCTTTCACTTTTCGAATCAGCTTCTCGTAGAACGGTGGAATGTCCTTCTTCTCATCGCGTTCCGTGCTTTGCAGGCACACGTCCACGATATGCGCCCCGCCTCGTACTTGCCGCCGCGCGATCTCGCTCGCCTCTTCCCACTTTTCCTCTGCCACCAGATTCTTGAAGAGCCGCGATCCGATGACGTTCGTCCGCTCCCCCACCAGCAATGGCCGCGTGCTCTCTTCCGCTTCGATGGTCTCAATCCCGGAATAAACAGCGCGATGCGCTTCCGCCGGGCGCATCCGCGGCTTTTTCCCCTCCACCATCTGCGCAATCGCGTGAATATGCTTTTCCGTCGTCCCGCAACACCCGCCAATGAAATTCAACCAGCCATGGTCCACAAACTTTTCGAGCTGCGCCGCCAGCGTCGTCGGCGTCTCCAGGTATTGGCCTTCTTCATCCGGCAAGCCCGCATTCGGATAGCAGGAGACGAATTCCCCCGTGAGCTGGCTCAGCGTTCGAATGTGGTCGGTCATGAACTCCGGCCCCGTCGCGCAGTTCATTCCAAACGCCAGCGGTTTCGCATGCCGCAGCGAAGCCCACATCGCTTCCACCGTTTGCCCCGCAAGCATTGCGCCCATAGGCTCGATGGTCACCGAAATGATGAACGGCACGTCGCTCCCGATCTCTTTCGAAAGCTTCCGGATGGCCAGAATCGCCGCTTTGATGTTTCTCGTGTCCTGGCAGGTCTCCACCAGCAGCAAATCCACGCCGCCCTCGACCAGGCCCTTCGCCTGCTCGTAATACGCCGCGCGCAGCTCGTCGAAGGTGACGCCCCCTGTAACCGTAATCGCTTTGGTTGTTGGTCCTATCGCACCCGCCACGAACCGCGGTTTCCCCGGCGTGCTGAATTCGTCCGCAGCCTGCCGCGCCAATTCCGCCGCGCGTTTGTTCAGGAAATGCGCCTCCCCCGCCAGCCCGTATTCCGCCAGAACAATGGACGCTCCGCCGAAACTGTTCGTTTCGACGATGTCCGACCCCGCTTCAAAGTATTTCCGGTGAATATCGAGCACGACGTCCGGCCGCGTTCGCACCAGGTTCTCGTTGCATCCTTCAAGCGCAGCTCCGCCAAAGTCCGCCGCAGTCAGGTTTCGTTGCTGCAGCATCGTGCCCATCGCGCCGTCAAGCACCAGGATCCGCTGCAAGAGCAGCTCGCGAAGAGCTTTCGCCGATTCCTTCAGGTCGCGCATCTGCTGGAACGCAGTACTCCCTTTCTGATCTCCTCTGGAGATGGAAATAGCGCCAAAAAGCCGGTCTTCCTAACCCCCTATTTTACGCAGGTTTCCGCTGGATTCGAACGCTCTTGCACCGAAGTAGTGCTTTTTTCGCGCGAATGGCGCATAGCCTCGCCGAAAGCTCAATTTCCGGGTGCTATACTGCGCCTTGACCCTGGAAACGAACACCCCATAAACCAACGCCTCAAAATCCTGAATATCGTCGGCGCTCGCCCCAACCTTCCGAAAATCGCCCCGCTCATGAAGAATAAGGCTGGCCGCATCCCGCCTCTTTGGGACGGCCACGCCGCCCAGCGCATTGTCGAGATTCTCTTGAAGGTGGTACCCCGGGGAAAAGCGTCGTAGGCGTCAGTAACAATTCGAGAACAGCCTTGCCAAAGGAACTTGCCCCTTTGGCCAGTTTTCACTACGCTGACGGATAGTGGCTACGAAACGCGCTTCTTCCAAATTGACGGTTTGCATCCTTTCGCCGCACCCGCTGGTGTTGAGCGAGTTCGAGCGTATTCTGGCGAAAGTAAAATTCAAAGTCATCGCCAAACAGCTCGAATCTACGCTTGCACCCGATCTGCGCAACCTCGAGCCGCCTCGCGCCCAGGTTTACGTCATCGACGCGCATGCCGCAAAGCCCGCCACCGGCGCGCTCCTCGCCAATATTCTCGAACGCTATCCGGAAGCCCGCCTCATCGTTGTCGGCGAACAGCATAACGATGCCAACAGCTTCTCGCTCCTTCGCCTCGGCGTGAAGGGTCTTCTCACCTACGTCGAAGCCCGTGAACAGTTGATCCACGCTCTCCCGCTGGTCGCCAGCGGAGGCTTCTGGGTTCCCCGCCAGCTCCTCTCCGGTTTCGTCGATTCCATCCTCACATCCCAGGGCCGCCGCCTCAAGACGGATTCCGTCACGAATCTCAGCCGCCGCGAGCAGGAAGTCCTCGACTTGCTTCTGGAAAATCTTTCCAACAAGGAAATCGCCAGCAAGCTCAACATTGCGGAACGCACCGTCAAGTTTCACGTTTCGAACCTGCTCAATAAGTTCGGCGTCCGCCGCCGCGCCGACCTGATTCTTCTTACCTTCCAGCGCCGCTTGTCCCAGGTTTAGCCTTTGTTGAAATTACAGGTTTGATGTCCAATACTTGGCATGCATCTTGTCGCTATGTCGTACCGTCTTGAGCGCTACCGCTCTTAAGCCAAACCCTGCTCGAGGAGAACCCACGGATGAATATTCTCGTTACCGGAGCAGCGGGATACATTGGCAGCATCTGCTCCGAGGTATTGCTCGCGCGCGGCATGCGCGTCATCGCCCTGGACAGTTTGCTCGAGGGCCATCGCGCCGCGGTGCCATCGGGCGCGGTATTTTGCCAAGTCGACCTGGCGAATCTCTCTCAGCTTGATAGTGTTTTTTCCCAGCACAAAATTGACGCCGTGATGCACTTTGCCGCGGAAGCCCTCGTCGCCAAGTCCGTCCGGGAACCCAGCACCTTTTACGCTACCAACGTTGCCTGTGGTGTGAATCTGCTTGATGCCGTCACCCGCCACGGTGTGAAAAAATTCATCTTTTCGTCCACTGCGGCGACCTACGGCGAACCGGAAATCGTTCCTGTCCCCGAAGACCATCGCAAAGCACCCATCAATCCCTATGGGAAATCCAAACTCGTCTTCGAACAGATTCTCGCAGACTATCGCGCCTATACCGGATTGCAATACGTCGCCCTTCGCTATTTCAACGCCGCGGGTGCTTCGCTGGAACACGGCGAACATCATCGCGAGGAGACCCACCTCATCCCGCGGGTTCTCGACGCCGCGAGTGGCGGCCTGCCGTATGTGGACGTCTTCGGCACGGACTATCCCACTCCTGACGGCACCTGTGTGCGTGACTATATCCACGTGCTCGACATCGCCGATTCTCACGTCCGCGCACTCGAGGAGATCGACCGCGTTACCGGCGAGGCCTTCAACGTCGGCAATAGCCGCGGCTTCTCCATCCTCGAAGTCATCGCCGCCGCGGAGCGCATCACCGGCCGCAAAATCCCAACGAAACTCGGCCCCCGCCGCCCCGGTGATCCCGCTGTTCTGGTCGCTAGCAAGGAAAAGCTCAAGAAAGCGCTCGGCTGGGAAGCGTCCCATTCCTCACTCGAAGAAATCATTCAGTCCGCCTGGACGTGGAAGCAGAAACACCCCCACGGCTATTCGGACGCGGCTTCGGTTTAGGATTCAGTCGCTGAATTTATACCGGATGATGCACCACAGCGCCTGCACGCCGTCTTTCCAGGTAATTTTCTTCCCTTCCTCGTACGTACGGCCCGCATACGAGATCGGCACTTCGTAGATGCGCCAGTTGTGCTTGGCGATCTTTGCGGTGATTTCCGGTTCGAATCCAAACCGGTTGGATTTGATCTCGATTCCTTTCAGCACTTCTCTGCGGAAAACCTTGTAACAGGTCTCCATGTCCGTCAGTTTCAAATTCGTGGAAATATCCGAAAGTAGCGTCAGCAGCTTGTTCGCCACGTAGTGCCAGAAGTAGTGCACGCGCTGTGGCCCGCCCAGGAATCTTGATCCATACACGACATCCGCCCGGCCCTCGATGATCGGCTCCAGCAGCTTCGCGTAATCGCGCGGGTCGTATTCCAGGTCCGCGTCCTGCACCAGCACGATCTCTCCCGCTGCTTGCGCAAACCCGCGTCGCAGCGCTGC
>JBGQCW010000210.1:0-4364 GCA_041495565.1 Candidatus Acidiferrum sp. | reverse complement strand
GTGAGGGCGGCAGTTTTTTTGCGTTCGTCGGTGAGGTCCCCCTGCGCGGCGGCGAGCTTGGCCTGGCAGGCTTTGCAGTCGATAGTGAAGTCGTAGAGAGGTTTCAAGTCTTCGGCGGGGATGATGGCTTGTGTTTGTGTGGCTTGCGCGTTACCCACGGGTGTTTCGTTTCCAGTGTGGTGTTCGCCGGTTGGGGTGTGCGCGGAGGAGGTTGCGGGAGAGGATTGCAGGATGATCGGGGACGGCAGGCCGATTTCGCGGGGGAGTTCACGCACAATTTGGGCGGGCGTTACTATCGTGCGCTTTTCGGCGGCGAGGGCCGCGAGCGTTTCCGCGAGATGGGCGTCGCGGTCGTGTTGCTGCGCAGCGGCCGCCGCCACAAGTTGCTTGGTCGCCGCGAGTTCCGAGGCGAGTTGCGCGCGATCGCGCCGATCGGCGCGCCAGGCGGCGAACAGGGTAATGGCCAGGACCACGACGAACACCGATTCCACAATCCGAATCCAGTATCGCAAGGGCATGGGAAGTTGCGGGTTACCGCTCCTCAAAAAGAATCAGAGATAGTGCGCGCGACGGGCGAGGACCTGCACCGCGTAGAGCGTGTTTCCGCCGCCATTCCAGGCGAGGAGCGCGCGCGTGGTGTCACCGGCCATGGCGTCGAGTTTCTTGCACAAGACTTTGCAGCCGACGGCGAGACCTTGCTCCGGGTCGCACAGCGCGGAAAGAAACAGAGCCTCGAAGCCAGCCTCGCGGGCGACTTGTCCCATCACCTGCATCAAGCCCCAGGAGAAGCCGCGCGCGTAGGCCTCTGACGCCGACACCTTGTTATTTGTGTACAGGGGCGCGACGTACTTGGTGAAGAACGCGGGTTCGTAGCGCATGGCCCAGGGATTCCACGCCGACTCTTGCTCGACAACCGCGCAGACCAGCGCGGGATCGAGCGCCTGCGCGGCAGCGGCTTTGCGCGCGAGCGTCAGAAGTTGGGAAGGGGGAATCATTCGTCGCGTTTCTTGCGGCTCAAATCGACAAAGCGAAGCAGCGGCGGCTCTTCCAGCGTAATTCCCTGCTGTTCCGCGATCTGGCGTAGCGCCGAATAAATGTGCGGAAGGTGATTTGTCGCGATGTCGCGGACGAAGGCGCGAACGATTTCGTCATTGCGCATGCGGCGATGCAGCCAGCGGAGAAATAGAACGAACTGTACGCCGGCGGAAACAACCGCGGTCAATACGCCGTACCAGTGCGCGGGCATGGGGTTCCCCTTGGAATGCGATGTGCCTCAAGTTGGCAGTGTCTGATGCGTGCGACGCCCAGTAACGCCGGCATGCTTGCCGGCTCATGGGAAAAGCGCCCGGACAAGGGCCGGGGCGCTATACGAGACTGCGTCACAGATGGCTAGAAGAACGCACCGGGCAGAGCGCCGAGCGTTGAGCCCAGGCCGGAGCCGAGCGAGGAGAAGAATCCACCGCCGGTGCTGCGCGAAGCATTCGCGCGGGCATTCAGCAGCTCCGAAGGAATGCCCAGCGTGCGGGCGAGAAGATTCGAGTCGATGCCGTAGAGCCCGGAGAGTCCCTGGAGCGCGGCCATTTGCCGTTGGAACGCGGTGTTGGTGAAGTCGAGCTGGTTTTTTTGTGCCTGGCCCGCTTCGGCAATTCCCTTCTGGCGCGCGAGCTCGTCGGTCAGTTCGCCGAAACCGGCGGAGTTGCGCGTGCGCGCAAGGCGGTTCTGCGCGGATTGCTGGAGCGAATCGAAGGCGCTGGCGAGCGCGCCTTGGGATTGGCCGGTCACCGCGGCTTTGTCCGCGGAGCTGAGGCCGGGATTATTCAGGATGTTCTGATACTGAGGGAGCAGCATGTTTCCAGCCTGTTGCTGCTGGCCGAGAAACTGCTGGTTGAGCGCGTCGATATTAGCGCGCTCCTGATCGGTCATTTGCCGCGTATTTGCTTGTGCGCCGCGTCCCATGGGACACCTCGAAGAGTAGAAGTTAATACTTAAAAATTGGGAGTCAGGAGTTAAAGACCGGAGACAGACACGTTGCAGCTTTCCGGATTTAGGGCTTCTTTGATTCTGGCCACTGCCGGTACTTCCTCAAGAAGTTTTCATTTTTATCGCGATACAGGACGTAGCTATCGAGTTCGCTATATTCACCTGCGATTGAAAACACCAGGAGCACGAAGCGTGACTGACCGCCCACCTGGGTCACTAGCGCTCTGGTTCCGCAGAATCTGCGGGGCATGCAAGAACCCCGGGAATCCCTGATGAAGTCCCAGCCTTCTCCGTGCCGGGCAAAGAGGGAGGCCAATATCAAGCGATCACTTGGCTGGTAAGGAGATTTGAGACACGTTGGCATGTCAGGGTTCGCAGAGTAGACCACGGCGGCATAGCCATCTGATTTGACGATGTCCTTGATTTTGACGCCGCGACCCAATTCCCTTTTGAATTTGACGTCCGGGAGGTTGATGCGGTCGTGTTCATCGCAAGCGCCGAACTCCAGATACTGCGTGGGAGGCTGGGAAAACTCTCTCTTGCCCCGGGTGTCGGAGCTGTCCCACATTTTGGGAACCCATTCTCCGTCATCGAGTATGTACGATTCGTGGTAGTAGGGCTCTCCTCGCCACAGGGGCTTCAGCTCATCGTCTTCAGGCGACAGCTCAAGTTTATGCGTTTTCGGATTGAGAACAGATGGCAGAGCCCGGTAAACATGGAGTTTTTCACCCTCCAAGAGGTAGTAGCCATGCAGAGCCTGAAAATAGCCATTGGAAAAGAGGTCTACCGGCTCAGTCCCAGCTTCAGCTCTCACAGGCGGTAGTGCAAAGGTTCCCAGCCCCGGAAGAACTGAGCCTGCTGTACCGGCCAACGCGAACACCATGATATACGCGCACGCGCGAAGGAATTGCGCACGGCGAACGGCGGGCGGTTCGAGGCATAATTTCGTTTTCATGGTTACCAACGCCAGTAGTTCAAGACGAAGTTCCGATCCACGTTATTGTTCACCGCTCCACCTTAGATACTTAGCGAGAAAGTTGCGGTCTTTGTCGTACTTGGGCTGACCGTCGGGTTTTTCTTTCAGGTAGAGATCCCGTTTCCGCTCTCCATGGCTATAACCCGAATAGGATTGCTGCGCGCGATCCGTCGCGGTCGCTCCCGGTCCCTGCTCTACCTCTGCCATGTCATATTGGCGCGCCAAAATCGCAACTCCTGCCCTGGCGTTGGCTCTCCAGTCGTGTGTAACCTCTTCGTCAATCTTTAACGGAGGCATGTGGGGAACTTTGACGGTCTTCCCAAACCAAGTCTTGTCGTTGATTTGCATGAGTCCGTAATCGTAGCTCGCGATGATGCGCTGCCCAGTCTTGTCGTGGACGTATTTTCCGTTCCTCATCAAATAATTTTTCTGGCGCTCCTTTGCGGGGTCCACACTGCTCTCGGCATCAGCGACAGCATATACCAATTTCGGCGGCAGGTGATAATCTTTTGCTAACTCACCCAGATAGTTAAGGACGTCCTGGCGCGCAGGCGTACTCTCGGTAGCCTGTGAGCTGTGGCTGGGCGCGGGACCTTGCGCGGGATGTTGCGGACGGGCGGCGCCGGCCCGATCAGGATTCTGCCCAAGGAGAAGATAGTCGGGATCTTCGGGGGCAGCGCCACTTTGCCTGCGGTTTTCGAGGGTTTGCAGGCCGTCGCGCAGGAGACTTGCCGGAGGACGAGCAGAGTGCGTCATGGGTGCCTTTCGGGTGGCGCGTGTTTCGACGTCTCTAGTCTCTTGCAGTAGGGCGTCCAGGCGTCGTCGCGGAGCCAGCCGAGGCGCTCGAGGCGTTTGCCGAACTTTTTCGCGATGGATGGTGGCAGCCAGGCGTGGACATCTTCTAGGCCGCGCTGCCAGGCGTCGCGCTCCGCGGCGGCTTGCAGCGCGAGGAGCCATTGCCAACGGTCGCGGGGCGTGCCGGCTTTGGGATCGAGCAGCAGATAGGCTTCCGCGGTCAGCCGCAAGAAAACGGAACCGAGGATTTGGCCGGTCTGCCTTCTTGTAGCGCCGCCCTTGAGGGCGGCATCTGCCGCAAGCGCAGCTTCGTCGAAATGTGCCGGGCTGAAGCCCGGCGCTACACCTTCGTCAGCAAGCACGACCTTGGTGACAAACAGCGGGTTGCTCAGATCCGGCAGCGCGTAGTCGAATCCCTGCGCAGCGTGAATGGCGCGCAAGGCGTTTAGATCTTTTTCCTGATATTCGCGGATGAGCATCGTTCCGCCATGGCTTTGCGCCTTCACGTTTCGTGTGCGAGCAGCAAAGGCAAATTCGCCCCGAGGAGAGTCGGGGGCGCTACGCGGTGAATCGCCGGGCTAAAGCCCGGCGTCTACAAAACCGATTGGCGGGT
>JBGQCW010000209.1:0-4382 GCA_041495565.1 Candidatus Acidiferrum sp. | reverse complement strand
CTGCAGGAACAAACGGACGCGGCGAAACAGTTCCGTGATCAGGTTGAAACGCAAGGCCACGAGAAGCAGCAAGAGAGAAATCGGCAGCAGGAAGCCTGCCGCGCCATGCTGAAATTGCCACGACTTCATCCATCTCTTGCTTGCGCGTTGCTTTTGCTGGAACCACGTGCGCGCCGTTTCGCTCCAGTTTTTCGAACTGCGTTGCAGGTTCTGCGCCAGGACCAGCTGGTGGGCGAAGTCGTAGCCGATCACCCACTCGCTCCAGGTGATCTCCATCCAGTCCGCGTACTGCCCGAGGCGCGTGAGGAAACCGGCCGAATTCTCCGGAGCCGCCGGAGTCGGATCGAAGACTTGCCATTCATTGCCGGGAAAATAGACTTCCACCCAGCTATGAGCGTCGCTCGCGCGGACGATGTAATCGCCGCCCAGGTCGTTGTATTCACCCGGTAGAAAGCCGTTCACCTCACGCGAAGGAATGCCCAGCGTGCGCAGCATGATGGTCATCGCCGAAGCGAAGTATTCGCAGTGGCCGGCGCGTGTCTCGAAAAGAAAATGAGCGAGCGGATCGTCGCCGGGTTTTCCGGTCAGATTCAACGTGTAGCTGAATCGATTGCGCAGGTAGCTTTCCATTACGAGAGCTTTATCGAAGGGAGTTTGCGCGTTCTTGGTAATCTGCCGGGCAAGCTCCGGTATCCGTGCATCAAGCTGCGGAAGCTGGAGGTACGTTTCGGTGATATCCGGCGAATAGTCCGTCGAAGCCGCGCGGAGCCTCGTCGCATTGAGCGGTGGCAACCGCGAGAAGCCGGCGTACCGGACGGCGCCGTAGTTGTGGAAAGGGTTCAGAAGAGTGCCGGTGGAATCGCGAAAAATGTAGGAACGGCGCATCGCGGAAAAGGCATTGCCGCCTTCGCCGGTGAAGTTTCCTTTGAGGGAGATGACTTTGCCGGGAACGAAGATCGCGTCAGTGGCGAGAGGCTCAAGAAAAACGGTATAGAGAATTCCCGGCCCCGGCGCATCCGTTTTTTGCATGGGATCCGCGGTGTAGATCCATCCGTCCGCATTCGGCGACAAGGTCTGCGCACCGCGTTCGGGTGAAGTCCAGCGCTTGCCGTCAAAGGTAGTAAGCGCAATGCCTCTCCACCGCAGGCGATCGTAACCAACCGGCTTCCCGGTCTGCACGCGCATGACGACCGCGGAATTCTTCTTGATCTCGCCGATTTGACCCAGCTCGACATTTTCGGTGAAACCGGTCATCAGCGAGGAGTTAAAACCGGTGCGGCCGAGGTAGCCGGCGGTGAAACGCGGGAAAAAGAAAAACAGTCCGCTGCCGATTACAATCGCTCCCAATGCCACGCTAAGGGCCGCAAGACTCAGGGCACGAGTGAGTTTGCGATCGCGATCCGCTTGTCCGTTGGGCGAAGGCGTGACCGCGCCGACGGCTCCGCGGCGCAATTCCATGCCGGCAAAAGTGGCGACGCCAAAGAGGAGAAAAATGAAAAAGAAAACCAGAAAGGTGGTGTCGACGGTTAGAACTGCTGCCGCCAGAATCCCAGCGAAAGAAAGCATGGTGAGAAAGATCGCGTCGCGATCGCTGACCGCGCTGTAAAATCTGACGAGCGTGACGTAAACGAGAAAATGCACGGCTGCCAGGAGCGCGGCAAAAAGGGGTGGATTCGAAGAATTTCCCACAAAAAGGCGCGAAAGAAACAGGATGTCCATGGGAAAGAAAGCCAGATAAGCGAGGACGCACCAGGTTGCCGCGCGTGACGAAAGTTCCGCGGGGCGGCCGTGCCACCAGCGGTAACCCTTATAGAGAGCGGCCAGTGGAGCCACAATAATGGTGAAGATGTCGAGTTTTCCGGTACTGACCAGAGTGAGGATGGAAGTAAGGATCAACAGCGAAAGGGAGGTGCGGAAGAATCGATCGGCGGGCAAAGCGGGAACGCGCGGAGTTGCGAGCGAAGCGGCCATAGTGGACGTTCCATCGTAGCATTTGCGAGGCGCGGCGGACGGCAGACTGAGCGAAAGGATAACGCTCAGCGTTTCTTCGAGAGAGAGGTTGCAGCCGCCAGAGCTGCGCGGGCGACTTTTCGCGTGAGATTGGAAACGGGAAACACGGAGATGTCATCGAGCGGAACGCGCTCCGCGCCTTTGATGTGAGGCAGCTTTTTAACGTTAATGAGGAAGGGCATGATGGTGATATCGCGGTACGTCACAGCGTGACGAACTTTGCTTGCCGGAGCGAGACGCAGGTTATCTCTTCCGGGGCCACGGACGAGTTTCCGAAGGGATGCGCGCAGTTTCGCGGAGGGATCTCCGGCTGCGGAAACTGTTGGAAAATGCCACATTCTTGAAACGAGCGTTGGGATGAAATCAGCCGAGGTCTCCTCGTTCTTGTCCTGCGGGGGTGGGAGCAAGAGCGTCCATCCGTTCTCATCCGCGAATACGGCGGCGGCGAGAGTGACTTCCACAGTGGCTCGCTTCTTTCGTTTCTCCGGTAACGATTCTGCGATGCCCAGTTTGCGGCCTTCGCAAAATTGTGCGGCGGGACAGAGAAGGCATTGCGGCGATTTCGGCGTGCACACCGTGGCGCCAAGTTCCATCATGGCCTGATTCCAATCGCCGGGTGATTGGGGATCGAGATATCCGTCCGCAATTTCTTGCAGTTCTTGCCAGCGCCGCGACTCGCGGAGGTCGCCGCGAACTGCGCCGAGGCGCGCGAGGACGCGCGCGACATTTCCGTCCAGGACCGCGCGCTTTTCTCCGAAAGCGATGCTCAGGATCGCCGCAGCCGTGTAGTTGCCGACCCCGGGCAAGGCGAGCGCGTCATCCATCTGCGTTGGAAATTGTCCTTCGTGTTTCGCAACAATGTGCTTCGCCGCCTTTTGCAAATTGCGCGCGCGGGTGTAGTAGCCGAGGCCGGACCAGAGGCGCAACACTTCTTCCTCCGGCGCTTCCGCCAGCGCGCGCACATCGGGGAAACGATTCACGAAACGTTCGTAGTAAGGAATCACCGCGGCCACGCGCGTCTGTTGCAGCATAATTTCCGAGAGCCAGATGCGGTAAGGGTCTTGCGTGCGGCGCCACGGCAGGTCACGGCGGAATTGGCGGAACCAGCCGAGCAGTTGCTTTCGGAATGTAGCGAGATCGCGGCCGTTCAGCATGGTGCGGAAACATTCTCGCACAGCTAAGTGGGACAGAAATTCTCGTCTGTCCGATTTTTGCATTTTCACAGGAGGAACAGGAGGAAGAGGACAGGCAAGAATGCCTGTCCTACCTACTTCACCGTGTCGTCGATGAAAACGACGTAGGAGGAGCTCCACACGGAAGCGGGGACGGAGCCCCGTGGCTGGCTGGTCACAATAATCTTGAAAAGATCGGGCGAGGCTGCGAGATCGGCCATGAGCGCTTGCTGGGGATCGGGCGGCAGCGGCTGCTCGAGCGCGAGGTAGCGAAGGACCGGGAAGATGATCTCATCGGCAGGCGCGAGAGGAGTTTCGATGGTGGCCCCGCGGAATTGAAGTAAAGAGTTGCTTTCATAGAAATGCCAAGCAAGGCTGGCGCAGATGCTCACAGCACGCTCGAAGCGGTCGTTTGACGCGGAGATTTCCGGCTGAAGGCTGGTGGCTGTATTCACGGAGAGATGCGGGTCGAGAACAAGCAGGATGCGGCAATCGTCCTCGCGCGCAAATTCCCGGACCATTAGCGAACCGTAGCGCGCGGAAGCCTTCCAGTGAACGTGGCGCGCGCTGTCCGTAGGGACGTAATCCCGAAGCGCGTAGAGATCCTGCCCGCGTCCCTTCGCCAAACTTTCCAGCGCTCCCTGGAGGCCCGTCAAGATTTCCAGATACTCTTCGCTCGGCCCCACGGATGGATAGACCAAAGCTTCGGTTTTCAAGCTTACGTGGCGCGCCTTCTGCAGGAACCCAAAGGGGAAGCGAGTGACGATGCGGAATGCTTCCTGGCGGTAAACCCCACGGCGCGGAAATATCATGGGCACGACTTGCTGCACGCGGTCATGCTTCGGGAGATAGGGAAAATAGACCGGTGTCTCAAGCATCGCTGCAGGGGGCGCCCCCTTTGTTTTAGCGGCTTCGACCCGGAGGGAGAAGGAGGGCAGTGTCAGTTTTTCGTTTTCCAGTTCGACCATTCCCCGGACCGGCTGAGCCGCGAAGATGTGTTCGGGCAACTCGAGGCGCATTTCGATTCCGGAGAGAGTGATCGAAGAGAGGATGCCGGACATCAAGATGAGGGCGATCAGACTTGCAAGAATCAGGAAGAGGAGATTGTTGCCGGTGTTCAGCGCCGGGAGCGCCACCAGGAGGATTCCGACGAGATAGATCCAGCCTTCGCGCGTGATGCGGTATTCCATCTTGTAGCCG
>JBGQCW010000208.1:0-4383 GCA_041495565.1 Candidatus Acidiferrum sp. | reverse complement strand
GGGAAAACCGTGCTGCGGAGTTCGCAGCCGAAGGTCGCGTTCGCGAAAGCAGCGGAGCTGCTGCTCGGACGGCCACCGATTGCCGCGGGGATTCATCCGACCGCAATCGTGGCCCCGCTGGCGCGGGTATCGGCGGGCGTGAGTATCGGTCCGTACGCCGTGATCGGAGAAGACGCGCACATCGGTGCCGGGACGCAGATTGGCGCTCATTCCGTGATTGGTGCAGGTTGCTGGATTGGTGAGAACTGCCGAATTCATCCGCGAGTGACTCTTTATGGCGGTGTGCGCATCGGACATCGCGTGGAAATTCATTCCGGCGCGGTGCTTGGCGCGGACGGTTTTGGCTACGCGTCCGGCGAAGGAAAGTATTGGAAATTTCCGCAGGCGGGGATTGTGGAGATTGGCGACGACGTGGAGATCGGCGCGAACTCGACGATCGATCGCGGTTCGCTCGACGACACCCGCATCGCGGAAGGCGTGAAGCTCGATAATCTGGTGCACGTGGGCCACAACTGTCAGATTGGCGCACACACGGTGATTGCCGCGCAGGCGGGATTGTCCGGTTCCTGCATTTTTGGCAAGCACGTCGTCGTCGGTGGGCAGGCAGGCTTCGGAGAGCGCTGCAAACTAGAAGACGGAGCGGTGATCGGCGGGCAAAGCGGCGTGCTGGGAGGAAAAACGATTCGCCGCGGAGAAACCGTCTGGGGCACGCCGGCCCGTTCGCTGGAAAAATTCAAGGAAGCATACGCGTGGTACGGGCGGCTACCGGAGCTGGCTGCCCGCATCAAAGAATTAGAGGGAAGAATTGCCAGCAAGTGACAGGAACGAATCGCCGCACCGGCGCGTGATTGTAGTCGGCGGCCACACCCGCAGCATCGGCAAGACGCAACTGGTCTGCGATGTAATCTCCGCGTTCCCGCACGTGAACTGGATCGCGGGAAAAATCACGCAGTACGGGCACGGCGTCTGCGCGCAAAACGGGGACAATTGCGATTGCGCGCCGGCGGACCACGTCTGCGCCATCAGCTGGGAAACGAGCGCGGATTCGCGTACGGATAGCGCGCGATTCCTGGCCGCGGGTGCCCGCCGATCGTTTTGGCTGCGCACGAAACAGGGTTTCCTTGCCGAGGGGCTCCCGCTCCTCCGCGCCGCCTTGCACGAGACGGTGGAACCATCCGAAGGTGAACCGGCGCCACTCATCGTGGAAAGCAATTCTCTGTTGCAATTCTTGAAGCCGAGCCTGTATCTCGCGGTCATCGATCCCACAAAGGAAGATTTCAAGGAGTCCGCGCGCGCCGCACTCGACCGTGCGGATGCCCTGGTTCTCCGCGGCACGACAGAGGTTCTCCAAGCAGCAGGCCCGGTGTGGACGAAACTCCCTTCACGCTTGCTGAGGGGAAAGCCTTCCGTATCGCAGCGCGAGGGCGAGCCCTTGCCCGAACCCCTGCATGTGCTCGTCCAGCGCGTGCTGGAGGGTCTGCCGAGCGTTTCCATCTGACAACTCCTGGTTGGCGTAACGGCATCTTAGCCGTTGACCGTTGGCGGGAAGGCGGCGATAATTTAGTAGTACTGGCGTTACTCGAAACCTAACCGCAGCGCCGCAATTTCTGGGATGTGACGCGGATCACGGCGTTTGAGCGGAAACTCGCGGTGTGTTAGACGGATCTTTCGATTGCGCTAGTTTGAAGTTCCGCTCTGGGGGAGCGCTCATGGCCTCATTCGTTCGAATGGGAGAGGAAATTCCCGTTTCGCCTGCGCCCGTGCCGTGGCACGAGCAAAACTGGGCGGAGCGCCTCGAAAAGTCCATCGAGCGCGGTGCAAATCATCTCCTTTCGCTCCAGGCTGAGCCAGGCTACTGGCAGGGCGAACTCGAAGCCGATACCACCCTCGAATCCGATTACATCTACTACCTCTTCATTTTGGGAAAGGCCGAGCCCCAGCGCATCGCCAAGCTGGCTAACTACGTGCGCCGCCGCCAACTGCCGGATGGTGGCTGGAGCATTTATCCCGGCGGTCCCTCCGAGCTGAACGCCACGTGTAAAGCGTATTTCGCTCTGAAGCTCGCGGGCGATTCCACTGATGCGACGCATATGGCTCAGGCGCGCAAGACCGTACATCGTCTCGGTGGCCTGGAGCACACCAATTCTTACGTGCGCTTTTACCTGGCGCTCGTCGGCGCGGTGGGATGGGAGCTCGTTCCCGCTATTCCCGTGGAGCTGCTGCTCGTTCCGAACTGGTGCTATATCAACATTTACGAGATGTCGTCGTGGACGCGCGGCATCGTCATTCCCATGGCCATCTTGTGCGCGCTGCGGCCCGATTGGCGTTTGCCCGAACGCGCCCGCGTCGACGAATTGTTCAAGGATCCCACCCGCAAAGCGGCGGCATTTGATTGGAGCAAGCAACTCCTCTCCTGGAAAAATGTTTTCCTCGCGCTGGACCGCGGATTGAAGCTTTACGAAAAACTTCCCTGGAAGCCGCTGCGCCAACGCGCCCTGCGTGAAGCGAAATCTTGGTTGCTGAATCACATCGAGCGCACCGAAGGCCTCGCCGCCATCTATCCCGCCATGATGAATTCGATCTTCGCGCTCATGGCGCTGGGTCACGGCCCGGACGATCCGCTCACCTGGCGCGAGATCCAGGAATTTTCGCGCTTTGAAATCGAAGACGGCGACACCATTCGAATGCAGCCGTGCGTCTCGCCCGTGTGGGACACGTGCATCGCCATGGTCTCGCTTGAGGAAGCCGGCCTGCCGCCGGATCATCCTGCCCTCGTGAAAGCGGCGGACTGGATGCTTTCGAAGCAAGTGCTTGGCCCCGGCGATTGGCAGATCAAAAACAAAGACGCCGAGCCGGGCGGATGGGCGTTCGAATTCCGCAACGATTTTTATCCCGATGTCGACGACACGGCCTTCGTCTTGATGGCGCTTCAGCGCGTCAAGCATCCCGATCCGAAGCGCATGGAAGGCGCGATTCGCCGCGGGATGCAGTGGCTCCTCAGCATGCAAAATCGCGATGGGGGCTGGGGCGCGTTTGACCGCGACAACGATCGCGGCTTCCTCTGCAACATTCCCTTCGCCGACCACAATGCCATGATCGATCCCTCGACCGCCGACGTCACCGCCCGCGTCGTCGAGTGCCTCGGGCGCTTCGGCTGGCCCGCGGAACATCCTGCCATCCAGCGCGCCGTGAAATTCCTGCTGAAGGATCAGTCCAACGACGGCTCCTGGTTCGGCCGTTGGGGCGTGAACTACGTTTACGGAACCAGCGGCGTCCTGCGCGCTTTGGAGACGGTCTCTTTGACGACGCGCGAATACTGCCAGCGCGCCGTGGCTTGGCTCCGCACCGTACAGAAGCCCGACGGCAGCTTCGGCGAGTCGCTCCGCAGCTATCACGAACCTCTTACAAAAGGGCAGGGCCCGAGCACTGCTTCGCAAACCGCCTGGGGGTTGATCGGGTTGCTGGCGGGCGCGGGCGTTAACGATCCCGCCGTCGGCAAGGCAGTCTCCTACCTCGTCCATCAGCAGCAGGAAGACGGCTCCTGGAGCGAGCCGGATTTCACCGGCACCGGTTTTCCCGGCGTCTTCTATCTGAAATATCACCTCTACCGGAATTCTTTTCCCGTCTACGCGCTGGCGCGCTACGCGAACCAGTCGCGCAATGCCGAAGATTACGTTGCCCTCAAGTTCCAGCCCAGCGAATTCCGGCTGCGCAGCGGGTTTTAGACCGCATGCGCTTCCCCGCGCTGCTCTCGGCAAAACTGGCAAAAGCTCGTGTCGCCGCATTCTCCCGGCGAGCCCATCCAGCACCTTTGCTTGATTTCGTCGACGCGGCAGAAGTCCTGCACGCTGGTTCCGCTCATCCGGTTTCGCATGAAAAGATTCGCAGTATTCTTGGCGGTCCAGCGCCCATCCTTTGGATCGGCGGATGCGAGCCTCTGGAGCATCCCGGAATCGCGCACCTGGTCCGGGCCATCGTGCAAAGCGGCCGCTTCGTTTTTCTCGAAACACGCGGCACTCTGCTGCGCCGCCGCATTCACGAGTTCCAGCCGATGCCCCGGCTGTTTCTGGCCGTCCGTTTGGACGCTCCGTCGCCCTCAGCGGATCCGGGCATCCGCACTCCCGGCGCATTCGAATTGGCGCTCGAAGGAATCCGCGCTGCCAAGCTCTCCGGCTTTCTGATTTGCTTGCACGCGCAAATTCATGCGGACACTTCATTGGACTCTGTGGCCGGAATCGCCGGCCTGGTTCACTCTATCGGCTTGGATGGTCTTGTGATTACACAAGCTGCCGAGTCGCTGCATGCCGCGAACCGCGGCAGCGAAGCGCTTAGCCAAAAGACCGTCGAAGCGCGAAAACTCATCGGGAGCCGTGGCTGGGGATT
>JBGQCW010000207.1:0-4392 GCA_041495565.1 Candidatus Acidiferrum sp. | reverse complement strand
GACGCTATCGTTCCGGCTCGGGGACCACAATCCAACGGAAATTGCGACGTTTCTGGGAGAGCGCGGGATTTTTACATGGGACGGCAATTTCTACGCTTTGAATTTGTCCGAGCGGCTCGGCGTCGAGCAAAAAGGCGGCGTCCTGCGCATCGGGATGGTGCACTACAACACGGCGGAGGAAGTGGGTCGGCTGCTCGCAGCACTGCGCGAGTTCACAGCGCGATAGTGTGACGGATATTCCTGTCTGTCCTGTTTCAGAATTCAGTCTTGGACGTGAAAGCGCGGGAAAGGACAGCAAAAGGACAGGCAAGAATGCCTGTCCTACTAGAACCCGATGAGCAAACGACCGAAACCGATGGTGTTGACGGTGCTGGATGGATGGGGCTACCGCGCGGAGACGAAGGGAAACGCGATCGCACTGGCGCGGAAGCCGGCGTATGACGAGCTCATCCGGAAATTTCCGAATACGCTGATTCATACGTCGGGGCCGTTTGTGGGATTGCCCGAGGGGCAAATGGGCAATAGCGAAGTGGGGCACATGAACATGGGCGCAGGCCGGATCGTGCACATGGACATCACGAGGATTGATCTGCTGATCGCGAACAAGCAACTGCAAAACGTGCCGCTTTTTCAACAAGCGATGGAGCGCGGCCGGACGCGGCAGTTGCATTTTGTGGGATTGCTGAGCGACGGTGGCGTGCACTCGCATATTCAACACTTGTTTGCGCTGCTGGAGATGGCAAAACAGCAAAAAGTGGAAAACGTGTTTGTGCACTGTTTCACGGATGGGCGCGACACGCCGCCGAATAGCGGGCGCGACTACGTGCGGCAATTGCAGCAGAAGATGCGCAAATTGGGCGTGGGCCAGATTGCGACGCTGGTGGGGCGCTACTACGCGATGGACCGCGACAACCGCTGGGAGCGCGTGGAGCTGGCTTATCGGGCGCTGGTCCACGGAGAAGCGGAAACGCGGACGGATGATCCTGTTGCGGCGCTGCAGCGGAGTTACGAACAAGACGTGACGGATGAATTTGTTAAGCCGATTGTAGTGACGAAGGAAAGCGGAGCCTCTGCCACGCCGGTGGGCCTGATTCGTGACGAGGATGCCGTGATTTTCTTTAATTTTCGCGCGGATCGCGCGCGGCAAATGACCTGCGCACTGGCAGCGCCGGACTTCGACAAATTCGCCGATGCGAAGCGGCCGAAGAATCTGTTTTACGTGGGGATGACGCAATACGACAAGAACTGGCCGTGGCTGAAATACGTCATTGCGCCGGAAAAACTGGAGCACATCCTGGCCCAGGTGTTTGCGGAGTTACAGTACAAGAATTTGCGAACGGCGGAGACGGAGAAGTATGCCCACGTGACCTATTTTTTCAACGGCGGCGTGGAGAAGCCATTCGGGGGCGAAGAGCGAATTCTGGTGCCCTCGCCAAAGGTTGCAACTTACGACTTGAAGCCGGAAATGTCCGCGGCAGGAATTACGGACACAGTGGTGAAGGCGATCGAGAAGGGTGAGTTCGACGCCATCATCATGAATTATGCGAATGCGGACATGGTGGGGCATTCCGGAAAACTGGAAGCGGCGATCAAAGCGGTGGAAGCGGTGGACGCGGGGCTGGCGCGGATTTATCAGGCGCTGAAGCCGCGCGGAGGAGTGTGGATAATCACCGCAGACCACGGAAATGCGGAGACGATGATCGATCCTGTGACCGGCGGCCCGCACACCTATCACACGACGAATCCCGTCCCGCTCATCTTAGTGAGCGACGACGATAAGTTGAAGTTGAAGCTGGGCGGATCGCTACGGGACATTGCGCCCACGATGCTGAGTGCGCTGGGACAGCCGCAGCCCGCGGATATGACGGGCATGGATTTGAGGATCATTTCCTAGTTTCGCCATGAATCGCACAAAACCTTCAGAAACGAAGCTGGTCATTTGTGTGTGGCACCCGTTTACGGAGTGGCGGCCGAAGCCGATGATGGCGGAAGCGATTCGAAAGCGGTGGCCGGAGATGCGCGTTTTGCACCTGCCGAATTACGACGGGTTGCCGAACGAGCTCCCTGACACGGACATTTTTGTGGGCTATTCGCTGCGAGCGGAGCAATTGAAGAGTAGCAAGAAGCTGAAGTGGATTCATTCGACGGCGGCGGGCGTAGCGCAATTGATGTATCCGGAGCTGCGGGATTCCGGAATTTTGGTGACGAATCCGAGCGGCATTTTTTCCGTGCCGATGGCCGAGCACACGATGGGATTGCTGCTGGCGCTGGCGCGGAATTTTCCGGATTCCGTGCGGCAACAGGATCACGCGCGATGGACGCAGCAGGAATTGTGGGACAAGCCGCAGCATCTGACGGAACTGAATGGGCAGGTGCTGCTGATTGTGGGATACGGATCGATCGGGCGGGAAGTAGCGAAGAGGGCAAGAGCGTTTGAGATGCGCGTGTGGGGCGTGACGCGATCCGGCGAAGGCGACCGGACGCACGCGGAGAGGATTTTTGCCGCGGCGAAGCTGCACGAGGCATTGCCGGAAGCAGACTATGTATTGATCGCCGCGCCAGAGACTGCGGAGACGAGGCATCTCATAGGAGCGGCGGAGATCGCGCAAATGAAGCGCGGAGCGAGGCTGATCAATGTCGGGCGCGGGTCGCTGCTGGACGAGGCGGCGCTGATCCGGGCACTGGAAAACGGGTTGTTGAGCGGGGCGGCGCTGGATGTGGCGGAGACAGAACCTCTGCCAGCGGAGAGCCCGCTGTGGAAGGCGCCGAACTTAATGATCACGCCGCACACGAGCGGGGTGAGTGACCGGCTGTGGGTCCGGCAGACTACCATACTGATGGAATTGCTGGAAAGATGGTTTGACGGGCGGGAATTGTTCAACCGCGTGAATTTTGCGCGTGGGTATTAGAAAAGAAGGATCTAACACAGAGGACACGGAGAGCACAGAGTTCGCAGAGAAGAACGAAACAAGAAACATCTAGAAAGGAAACAGGAAGCCTAAACAGGCAGGAGGACAGCCAGGAATGGCTGTCCCACCGGTTACGAGTCTAGTCGCCGACGCCGCCTTTGGGGGCCTGATAGCCTTCGCGGGCGTAGACCTGATATTTCTGCTTTTTGCCCTTCTGATCGACGATGGTGAGCGGGCCGCCATCGGGCGCTACCAACTCCACTTTCACCTTGTGGAATTTGCCGTCCTTCGCGCCGGTCGTTGGCGAATAGGAGATGCTGTACTGGTGGCGGAGGAATGCGGCGACATCGCGAAATACACCCGGCATTTCGCCCTCGAACTGAGGAAACCAGGCATAGCCTCCGGTCTCCTGCGAAAACGTTTTGAGCTGATTTTCTGCCTGCAAGTAATTCATGCGAGCCATGCTGCCCATCCCACCGTTCATATCCGCAAAGTTCTGATAGGCGCGGCTCAAACCCACGCAAAAAATCGTGACGTCACTCTGACGGAGCTGCTTCATGGTTTGGTCGAGCGTGTGTTTGGAGAAGGTGTCCACGCCGCTGGCCAGCAGGACGATGGACTTCTTGCCCTTTACATCCTTCAGGCGATCCACGGTATCCAGTATGGCGTCGAACACATTCGATTCACTGAAGCCGGGAAAATAGAGGTGGTAGAGCCCCTGGATGACTTCATCTTTGTTTTGGGTGAAGTCCACTTCGATGCGGGACTTCATGTCAAAGGTCTCCAGGGCAATCCAGTCTTTTTGCTGCAAGCTGGGAAAAAGTGCGGTGGCCCAATACTTTCCGACTTGCGAAAAGAAATTGTAATAGCCGCGGCTGCTGAACTCCAGGAGGAGGACCATGGTAATGGGAGCTTCGGTGGGGGCAAAGTTCGTGATGGTCTGCGGCACGCCATCTTCGATGACGCGGAAGTTGTCCTTCTTGAGGCCGGGGATGATGTCACCGTGCTGAGTGGTGGCGACCACATCGAGGGTGACGATGGGGACGTCCACGGCGATGGTGACGCCCGCCTGTGGCGGCTGCTGCGCGGCGCCAGGGGCTTTCGTCGAAGCCGGGTTCTGCTGCGGCTGCGCGCCGCCAGGGGCTTTCGTCGAAGCCGGGTTCTGCTGCGGCTGCGCGCCGCCCTGCGGGCCGGTGGGGGCCTGAGCGTGAGCGGTGTGGCCGGTTAGCGGAAAAACCAAAGCCGTCGCCAGAGCGGCGAGTAAGACCACAGAGAGAATGGCTTTCATCTTGAACCCTCGATTCACGATCAAACTTCTCTAGGCTAGCAACGTTTGCCGGCTGCTGGACAGCATGGCGGTCACGCAGCGGTTGAGTTTTAGCAACGCAGAGCTAAAGCCGCGGCTAGGTGCCCATACCTGCATGTTAGTATGAAGCGGTTTCGATGCAAAACGTTAGCTGAGGGGCCGGGGCGCGGCCACACG
>JBGQCW010000206.1:0-4395 GCA_041495565.1 Candidatus Acidiferrum sp. | reverse complement strand
GGCGAGATTTGGTGGTCAGTCATGAAACCATCCATCAGGACTTCGGGCGTGCCGTTGATGGTGGCGATGATCATCACTCGCAGCAGTGGAATCGGAGTGCCGCCGGCGAGAAGGAACAGCGTCTGCAGTGGAGAACGATTACTGAGCGTGAAGGTGAGCTGAAATCCGCTGTTCTTGCCCGCGGTGGTGGCCACCTGAACGCTCGTGAGCGCGTCCAGAATCACCTGCGGAACAGGAATTGGCACCGCAGGCCCCACCATTAGCGTGAGATGAACCCCTTTAAGCACTCGTGGCTCCTGGTATGCCCTCCGGCAGCGTGATGCGAAGCTTGCGGCCGAGCACGGCGGTGAGATCCTCGGGACGCATGGCGCGATTGGCGTCGCAGACGCGCCAGTATTGCTCCGGATCGTTCAGAAATTGAGCGGTGATGTTGTCGAGACGATCCGCTTGTTTGACGGTGTAGACCTGAAGCGGAACGAAGCGCTCGGGCGGTGGCACGAACCGGCGCAGAAAATAAACGATCGTGTCTCCGGATGGAGTGACAATGGTTTCCGTGCCGACACTGAAATAGCGGCTCGTTTGCGCGAGCATCCCGGTGGTGGGAGCGCTGTATTGGAGGACCGTCTGCGACATGGAGCTCATGTGATTTGCTCGATTCCGAGCGCGCCGAGTGTTCCCGCCGGGCTCTTTCCTGCCAACTGCTCCTTCTGTTGCAAGTACGCCATGAAAATGGCCGCGCCTTTATGGTCGAAGCCGAGATCGTCCATGGTAAGGACGCGCATCCCGAGGCTGACCTTTGCTCGAATCGGATTGAGGTTGGGATCGAATGCTTCTTCGGTGATGCTGACGTCGGTGATGCGGACAGCGACGACACGGTTCTTGCTCCAAACGAACAGCACGAGTGGCGTTTCCATCGGAATAATTTCGAGAGTACCGATCTGTTCGAGGTTGTTGTTGGTCTGCAATTGACTGCTCGTGGGATAGACGATTGTTTCCAAAGCGGCTAGCTGGGGCGAGATGCCGAATTGCAGGGTGGTGGAGTCCGAGACTTCGAGCTGGTCGGTGGCGTCGATCTCGGCATCCAGCTTGATTGTTTCAACGGCGGGGCCCTTGAGGCGGAGAGCTTCGCTGCGATCGGCGCTTTCACCGACGCTCTTGATCTGGAGCGAACGCGTGACCGTATCGGGGTTGTACTGCAACACAACAATGCGCAGGATCTGCGACGTGGTCGGATCCATCAGCACAAGGCCGCCGTTGACCAACCTCGGCGAAATTGGAGAGCTCGACATTTCTAAGTCCCCCGTGTTGCGTTGATCTGACCGATATCTGTAGCCATGCTGCCCTCGTTCCGGTTCACGAAGCTTAAGGGACTTCTACGGCCGCTTCCGGTTTGGGGATAAGCGGCCAAATAGTGGTGTCGGCGAAACCATAGTGCGGGTGCAGCCAATCTACCTTCAAAGCCGCCAGCACCTTCCCCGTCACGTTGTTGGTAAAACCCTTGGAATATTGATCCATCCAGTACACTTGCGGCGTGCCGCCTTCAGAATTGTCGACCGCCAGGATCACGGAGTGATACGCACCGGAAACTGACAAACCGAAGAAATACCAGCCCAGGAAAATGGGACTCACCATGCTGAGGACTGTCTTCTCCACGTCAGGAACCCACGCCTTGAGCTTCTGGCTGTACTTGCAGACGGTAGCTGTCCCAGCCAAACTGTTCGCTCGAAGCGTTTCCATAATTCTGTCGACGTTGTTCGTATCTTCCTTTGTCTTTTTCAGAATCTTCCGCGCGTCTGATTGGACCTTTTTCTCTGTCTCAGCGGAGATACTGGGTGTGTATAGCGCTTCGAGCCCCTTATAGACCGCCGTCATGCAGCCGCCCCCGGGCAGCGGCCTTACTTCTTTCTTGTACTTTTCTGAGACTTCGGCGGCCTTGGAAGGCGAAAACACCCTTTCGAGAGTCTTCAACTCAGCTTGGTTAGCAGAAAGTTCGGCTTCTCGTGCGAGGATTGTCTTGCCGACGTCGGCCGAGGCAGGATCGGACGCGGAAAACTTGCTGCGAAGAATGGGTATCTCCGTATCGAGCCGCTGAATGTTTGCCCTTAGCGCTTTCGCGAGTTCTGCTTCATGTTCGGCGATTTTTCGTGCGACTTCGTCTCGCTGGGAAGATGGTGGGGCAGCGGCAATTTCGTGGCGCAAATCCTGAAGGGCGCCACGATAGAAAACAATCTGCTTCCGAATTGGGTCGGGCTCGGCTGCAAGTGATTCTCGCCAGGCAAGTTTCTCCCTCACTAGATCGGTTTCAGGATTTGATTGTCCTTTCGCGACCTCTTGCTCCGTCAACTTGCCTAACCGACCTCGGAGCTGATCGATATCGGTTTCGAGGTCCTTATCGGAAGGAACGGTAACCTTCCGCATTATCTTTCCTGATGTTCCTCGTCCATCGCTGTGACGCAGGGCGTGCCCCAGTTCATGCGCCAGCAACTCGCGCCCTCCTCTTGTCGATGGCGAGTATCTGCCAGCTCCGAAAACAATGTCGCGGCCGAAGGTATAGGCGGCCGCATTCAGAGTCGAAGCCGACCTTGCGGCATTCAAATCTGCATGGACGCGGACGTCGGCGAGCGCTCTATGTATCGTTTGCTGTCCCCGCGAAGTTGCCGGCATCCCCTGGCTCCGCATGACCTGCTGGGCGATCTGTTCGGCTTCCTGCTCGAGGCTGCCGCCTTCCGGACTAACGGATAGCGCGTGCGGCAGCACTCGGGAACTTGGATGAACTATTGGGACTTCACTGAAGTTTTCCTGGAAGCGCGGCTCGAAGAAGGAGCGCGTGGCGGTATCGAGCGGCTGGCCGGGCGAGCGCAGCACGTCGTGGACGACCGATGGCAATTCGTGCGCGCCATTCGGGGCGCTCTCGAAGGCGTCTGTGCGGCGTTGCAACATCCCGCTCGCCCGATGATCAGCCACAGCCTTCTGCTTGCTACATTCGGCGCACTGGCCCCCGCCACCCGTGTGCTGGCCGCAGGCACACTTGCGCTGAAGGATGGGCCGCACAACCGTACTGGCCCCCATCCATCCCGCGCTCTTGACTCGTTCTTGGGTGCAGACTGTCGTACATCCTCCACACTTCCCCGCCACTAGGGCACGAGAATTACGTTGCTCTTGGGCGTGTCTGTTCCTTCCTCGTTCTCAGTTGTTCGCGGACGCGAATCGTCCTTAGGCGGCTTGCAAAAATTGCTACAGATATTCAAGTCGGCCGGTACAGGCGAGGTAATCCTTCCGGGGCCTGAGTAGTCGCACACAAACCACTCGCCGCGCTGCATGGAGGTGACGATTCCCAGGGTCAGCGAAGTGTCGCAATGGTTTCTGAACCCATACCGTTCCCGAAGTTTTGCGATGATGATGGACCTGAGCCGCTGATACTCCGCTTCCGTCACATAGTTGCGAATCATGTTGTTTTGTATCCGCAACTTCTCTTGCTTCGACGTCGGAGCGGCGTACGTGTCCCCAATTGCCATGCGGGCGACGGCGAGCTCCTCCGCCACCGCTAGAATTTCCTGCGCCCGATACTCCGCCTTGCCGGCCACCGTTTCGGGGCGTCCCGGCAGCACAGCCTTGGGATCCACTTTCAGAGCGGCGCCCAATGTCACATGCCTCTTTTCGTGCGCCAGAGTCTGAATCAACTGTGTCAGAGACTGCTTGTCCTTGTTCTTTAGAAATTCATCCATGAACTGTTTCGTTCGCTTGGACATGCGAATTTCTTTCTTGTTGGGATCGACCTCGGCCTCAGCGCTTTCTCCCGGCAGGAGTAAGTCCGAGTGAATCGCGTCGCATGAGATAATCTTGTAGGTGCCGACGTTGACGCCGGCGTTCGTTCCGAGAAAGCGGTCTATTTCCCCTTGGAACGCAACCCTTTGTTCGGGGGTGAAGTCCGGAGCGGACTGAAGCACAGCCGGCAAGTTTTTCAGGAAATCCTTGAACTCCTTCGTGATGTCCGTCCGGTTTTCGCATTCTTCCGGTTCGGGCAAATCTACCGGCGCCGGTCCCCCTTGCCTCTGAACAAGGCCCGCGCTTCCTGCTTGCTGCTGCGCCACATGAACCAACTCGTGCGCCAGGAGCCGGCGGCCGGCCTCACCAACCGGGTTGAACTGCCCTGCCCCAAAAACGATGTCGTTCCCCACAGTGTATGCAAGGGCGTTTACGGTTCGCGCCGATTCCTCGGCGCGCGTGCCGGTGTGCACCCGGACACGGCTGAAATCATAGCTCTTTCCGGATAACACACTCCTGTCTTGCGCGGAGCCTCTTTGACCAGAGGTGATCCGATTCGCGATGGATTCCGCTTCGCGTTCGTAGAAACCGTCCGCAGCCTCAATCTGCAAGTCCGGGCTACCGCCTGTC
>JBGQCW010000205.1:0-4429 GCA_041495565.1 Candidatus Acidiferrum sp. | reverse complement strand
TCCCAACTATGTCGTTCCCGTTGCTGCCGCCATCTTGGTCATCGCCGCCATTCTCGCCCTGCCAAAAATCCTCAATCGTCACCCGGGATCTTCGCCATCTACTTCAGCGGCCGCTGCGCAGCCCGCCTCTCAGCCGAAACCCGTGCAACAGCCCGCACATCGTGATGCTGCGCCGCCCGCAAAATCTTCCGCGTCAAATTCTATGAAGACTGCCGCAGAGAAACAGTCCACTCCCCAAAAAATCCTAGCGGAATCCCTGTCGCGCCCGCCTGTCCCGACCAAGTCGGGGCCGGTCGCCGCCCCTGCCACGGCTTCTCTGCGCACCGACACGTTTCCGTCTGCCAACGCACCAAAACCATCTACCGCAACTCCCGCTCGCGGTGAAGTCCTCGATCAGGTTTTGCCTGACGTCTCCGAAAAAGCGCGCGGCACCATTCAGGGCAAGGTGCGCGTCACCGTGCGCGTCCACGTCGAACCCGCGGGAAACGTCTCGCAAGCAGAACTCGATTCCCCCGGCCCCAGCAAGTATTTTGCCGATCTCGCTGTCCAAGCGGCACGCCGCTGGGAATTCACCCCGCCCGAAGTGAACGGCCACAGCGTCCCCAGTGACTGGCGCATCCGCTTCGAGTTTTCGCAGACAGGCACCCAAGCTTTCCCCCGGCAAACCGCGCCCTAGTTTCGACTCTGCCGGATCGAGCGCACTTAGCGTGACGAAACAAGGGCGTCCTGCTGTTTTCGATTTTGTTTCTTGGGCGCCTCTCGTGCGTCTCTCGCATCCCGGTAGTTCCTACCGGGGCGTCCTGAACGATTCCGCGGGACAAACGAAGGGGCCCTCTTCTCTTCACTCTTCCTCTGCGAAGTGGGTCGGCCTTTGGTGGTCTTATTTGAAGACACTGTGGTGGGACACCAATTCTGTAATTCACTGGCAATCAATCCCACGAGGGTGTCCTGCACTTGCCGTTTTTGAAAGAGTCCTTTGAAGCTGTCTATTCTCTTCTACGAATTGTTTTTCCATTCACTGGATTGATTGGATGTGCGGCCGCAGTTCAGAATTCTTACGGGAGTCGAAGGACCTCTCTGACTAACGGCTAGACACTTACACCTTGTCCGGATCTGATGCTTCGATGAGGACCTCTGATGAGCACAGTGGAAAGGATGACCGCGCTTCGCTGGCGGCCAGTATTTCAGGCCGCGGCGCCTCCGGACTTTGCCTTGCTCCGCGTGTTTTCGCCGTCGCGTTTCAGGTAGCGATACAAACTCGTGCGCCCAATCCCCAGAATCTGCGCCGCCCGCAGCCGGTTGCCATGGCACAGTTCCAGCACGCGCTGCAGGTGCAGCTTGCGCACCTCTTCGAGGGACAACGGCCTCCAGTCGTCGCCTTCCGATTTGCCTGGGCCGCGGTGTTGCAGGTGTTCCGGCAGATCGGCGATATCGATGAAATCGCCCGTCGCGGTGATGCACGCGCTGGAAATCACATTCTCCAGTTCGCGCACGTTTCCTGGCCACGGATGTTGCAGCAGCACGGTTTGCGCGCGCCGCGTCAGCCCGGAAATGTTTTTTCCATAAGCGGCGTTGTATTTCTTCAGGAAAAACTGCATCAGCAAGGGAATATCTTCCAGCCGTTCCGTCAGCGACGGTATGCGGATTTGGATCGAACTCAGCCGGTAGAAAAGATCTTCGCGAAAATGTCCCGCCAGCACCTCCGCGCGCAAATCCCGGTTCGTCGCCGCGATCAGCCGCACGTTGATTTGCCGCACTTCCGGCGAACCCACGCGCTGAATCTCGCGATTCTGGATCACCCGCAGAAGTTTTGCCTGCATGGCCAGCGAGGTTTCGCCCACTTCATCCAGAAAGACCGTTCCGCCGTTCGCATATTCGAACAATCCCGGCCGTGTCTCTGTCGCTCCTGTAAACGCTCCGCGCATATGTCCAAAAAGCTGGCTTTCCAGCAGCGTATCCACCATCGCCGAGCAGTTGCACACCGCCAATTTCTGCTGGCTGACGGGGCTGATCTGGTGGATGGCCCTCGCGACCAGTTCTTTTCCCGTTCCCGTCGGCCCCACCAGCAGCACGTTGGTGTAATGCCGCGCAACCTTTCGCGCGAAGTCGAACACTTCCAGCATCACCGGGCTTTTTCCGACGATTCCGTGAAACTCCAGATCCTTCAGCAACTGCTCCTCGAGCGCCTTCACGCGCCGCCGTTGATCGTAGAGCGCGGCAACATCATCCAGCGCCTTCCTCAGCCGCGTCCGGTCGATCGGCTTCGGCATAAAGTCCGCCGCCCCCCTCCGGATGGCTTCCAGCGCGGATTCCAGCGTATATACTTCAGTCATCACTATTACGTGCACTCCAGGATCGCAGCGCGACGCCCGGTCCAGAAATTCGTACCCGTTCATCCCCGGCAGGTTCAAATCCACGAGCACCAGCCGGCATCGCCCTCCCTTCACCAGCTTCAATGCCTCCTCGGGATCGGAGGTAGGGATGGGCTCATATCCCATGTCCGCAATCACGGCAGACAGCACATCAAGCTGTGCCGGATCATCATCCAGAATGCACGGCGTCAACGATCTCTTTGCGACGGCGATTTCCACCGTCTTTGACGAAGCGAGTGCCACGATACTCATCCCATTCGCACACCGTCTTCCACTCTCCCCCCTTTAATGATCTTTACCTGTGATTCCGGGAGAGGAACCCCTCCAGCGCGCTGCAAAGCCGCTACCTCATGCAGAATGTGATTGTTACCGCCCTTTCGTCTCGCCAATCGGTAGCCGTTCCTGTGTCCTTTTTTCAGCGGCGTGACTTAAGAAATCAGGAAAATCTCCTGCTCTGCAGACTTTGTCCCAATTCGGTGCACGAATGGTTTCTGCTTTCCCGCTCTGGCACAACGGAAAAGGAAATGAGCGCCATCTGGAGTTTTCATTTCTAGCTCCAACGCGGAACGCCGAACTCGGGATCTTGCCGCGGTCTAGGCGCGGGGGTGGATCTGGTTGAGGCGGAACTGGTGGAATCCTTCGGGGATGGTGGCGATGTACTCGGCCCAGTACGCAACGGAAGAAGAACGATCCGGAGCCGTTGGCTGCAGAAGCCGCACGAAAACCATGGTTCCTTTGCGAAGCGCGCGAGCGAGGGTGATCTGCTTACCGGTTTCTTCGCTCCACGCGAGTTCGGACTTTTCGACAAAGAACTCTAAGGAACTATCCCAGCCAGAAACTTCGACCCGATAGGTGCCTGTCGCAGGCTGAGGGACGGACAAACTCATGCGCAACCTCCATCGAGCGGAAGTGCAGACAGAAGGCCAGATGCACATCCGGCATGGACATGAAAAGAAAGTGCTTAGCTTGGCAGAGCGTCTCCGCGAGTGTGCGCGGGCGAGACATCATGGCAGGAGTGTTCAGAAATGGGGCATCAGAGGCGGCCCCGGAGGAGGAGGCCGACGGCGAAGTCTTCGACGTAGTGATAGTACTGACGGAAAACGAGTAGCGCGACGAGAAGGCCGAGCAGGGCAAAGCTGTTGCCCCGCAGCCAATCGAGATACTTGTGAGCGCGGTTTTCGCTCATGAACAGCATGATGACGCTGCTACCGTCGAGCGGCGGAACAGGCATCAGGTTGAACGTGCCGAGCAGAAGGTTCAACGAGAAAAAGACGAAGAGGATGACACTCGGAAAGTCCGCGCGGCCGGTGGCCGGATCGCTGCCGAGCCAGTGCATGGCGGAGCCGACGCGCAGGCCGATGACCGCAAGGAACATCAGCGAATAGTTTGCTGCGGGCCCAGCCAAGGCCATCAGGGCTGCGCGGTGAGGCTTGCGGCGCTCCCATTGGGGATCGTAAGGCGCGCTGGCCCAGCCGAACATGGATTGGCCGCGGCTGAGCGCGAAGGAGATGAGAGGAATCACGACCATGCCCCAGGGCTCGCGCTGGATGTGCGGAACGGGATTGAGGGAGACCTGGCCCCCGAGCGCTGCGGTCGTATCTCCGCCGATCTTGGCCACCAAAGCGTGGGCGGCTTCGTGGCAGGTGGTGGAGAACAGAAAAGCGATGTACCAGATGAAAGCGAAAGCGAGCAGCTCGGGTGTGAGGTCAGGCATGAAAGGGCTCTGCGATTCCTCCGGGCCAGTAGCGTAGAGGTTGCGGCGATGGTTTGCAAGGGAGCGGCGTGGAGAATGTTGGCAGGTCCCGAAGATGCATCCGGGATGCCCCGACCCGGTCGGGGTAAACGCCATGCGCATTTGAAGGTTGGAAAGTTGGGAGGACCCCCTACACCCCCCCATCCGATGCATGAATGTCAAAAGAAAGGAGATAGAAAATGGGCAATTTGTAAGTCCATGAAAAGAAAGAGTGATGTGATTTCTGAGGATGGACGCAGGATAGGCGGTGAGAAATGGGATAGTTAAAGTGATGCTTGAGGTTCTTGGATAGGGGGACCCCTAC
>JBGQCW010000204.1:0-4440 GCA_041495565.1 Candidatus Acidiferrum sp. | reverse complement strand
GGTATGTCCCTGGAGGGATATTTGTGTAGAACGCGCTACGGCGAGTTCTTGCGTCCACCCAATCGCTATCGAATCCCTCGAGCTTGTAGCGAAACTGGAGTTTCTCCGGGGCCAGAAAGCTGGGAGCTGTGAATTGAAACTCCAGCCTTCCATCCCCGGGCGGGACGCGGATTTTGGTTGGGCTGTCGACGGAAACTCGGCCAGCCACAAACTTTTCCACGTGCACGGGAGGAACATGGGTATCGGTTTCCAAGTTGTTTGGATCAATGGTGACCACGCCGAGGATCGTCGGAAACCACAGTTTGCCGTCGCGGGATTTCCAGCCGGCCGGCTGCACGCCTCCATCGCATTCCTTGCTCTTCATCCCATCGGCGACTCCGTAGGGAACCGAGTTGAAGGACCGGATTAAGCCGCTTGCAAAATCGTTCAGCTCTTTCTTGGCCACCCGATAAATTCCCTTGTTGCAGCTCATCCACAGATTTCCCCGGCTATCTTCAAGGATTTGAAAGGTGAGGTCGTCAAAGAGACCGTCGCGGGTTGTGTAAGCCGTGAATTTTCCGTCCTTAAACCGGCTTAGCCCACCTTCGGTACCAATCCAAAGGGCACCGTCGTTGTCCTCATACATGGCCATGATGTTGTCGTTGGTGAGGCCGTCCTTGGTGGTGAATGTGGTGAACACCCCGCTCTCGAGCTTGCCTAGCCCTTTTGAAGTGCCAATCCATATACCGCCAGCGCGCCTCGGCGTCAGCCATAAGATGATGTTGCCCGGGAGGCCTTCTTTTGTTGTGTAGGTGATGAACCGGCCATCTTTGAAGAGGCATAGCCCCCCGCCATCCGTGCCGAACCACAGGTTTCTTTCGCTATCCTCAGCGATGGCCTTCACGAGGACGGATGGCGCCAACCCGGAACTCTCCCTCTTCGCAGGCAGTCCCTGCCTGGAGGTGTAGGTGGTGATCTTGCCTTCCTTCAGCCGGTCCAGACCGCGATTTGTCGAAATCCACAAACTTCCATCGCTGCCCGGGAAGAGGGCTCCAATGGTGTTACCGGAGAGCCCCTGCTTAGTCGTGTAGGCCGTGAATCTTCCATTGGAGAACCGGTTGAGCCCCCCGCCATCGGTTCCAGCCCAGATGTCGCCGGATGCATCTTCTGTGACCGTCCAAACGACAGGCGCAGAGAGACCCTCCAGGATTCCATGGGTTGCGAACCTGCCCTTCCGCAGCTTGTTCAAGCCCCCGTTTGCCGTGCCGATGAATATATTTCCTTCAGAATCCTCGAAGATGGCGTCGACGGAATTGTCGGAGAGTCCATGTTTTGTAGTGAAGGTGTCAAATCTGCCGCTCTGGAATCGCGCCACTCCTCCCAAGGTCCCCACCCAAATACTTCCTTGGTGGTCCTCATAGATGGTGCTGACAGAATTGTTGGGCAGTCCATCCTTGTCAGTAAGTACGGTAAACTTCCCCCCCTGGAGCCAATCCAGACCTCCTCCGCCGGTGCCCACCCACAGCTTTCCGGTGTGGTCCTGAAAGACGCTCCAGACAATGTCATTCGAAAGTCCTTGAGCCACCGTATAGTTGATGAACTTGCCCGCTCGAAACATGCTCAAGCCGCCGTCGGTCCCGATCCATAAGCTGCCATCCGCAGCTTCTGTCATGGAAGAGACGGAATCGTTGGCAAGCCCGTCTTTCGTGGTGTAGGCCCTGAACTTGCCGTCTTTGAAAAGGTACAATCCTCCTCCGCGAGTTCCAATCCAGAGATTTCCGGCATGGTCTTCATAGATGACACTGACACCATAGCCGCGGAGTTCGTTCTTGGTGGCATAGGCGGAGAAGCTCCCGTCGTGAAGCCGCACCAGATTCCCGAGAAAGGTGCCGATCCAAAGGCTGCCGTCCCGCGTCACGCGAAGGGCTCGAATGTCGTTGTTGGTGATTTCCGGGGTTGTTTTCCGGTCGAAAACCTGGAGGCGCACACCATCAAACCGTACTAGGCCTTCTTGCGTGGCAATCCAGAGATATCCATCTGGAGTTTGAGCAATTGCCTGCGCCGCATTCTGCGGGAGACCATCGGCGGTTTGCCACACATGGAGTACATATTCGGAAAGGCGCAAGTCGCGCTCATCCGCCAGCGATGGCACCGCAATAAATGCCGACGCGGAGAGAATAATCAATAGGGGAGTGATAAGAGATCGCATTTTCCCTTTCCGCGCTCGAACTGGGGAAACCATGACGAGGGTCTACTCCCTTTGGATTTCGTTCTTACGTTACACACATGGACGAAGTAACTCATAATGGAGGCTGCATACTTAGCGCCAAACTTCCCTGGGGGATTACGATAGGCGTTGGGGTTTCAGTAGGTTAGAGACACGGGAAGAAGGGTCGCAAAGAGGCCCCCAATTTGTGTTTCATTGCGGAACACTGCGCTCAGAATGAAACTTAAACGGCGTGTTAGTGGACTCGCTCCAGGCTGTCCCGAGGCGTCGCGCCAAATCCTAAGACCTATCGGAAACGCTACCTAGCATTCCTCCGAAAGTGCCTTGCAAATTGTTGACCCGGTGATTCTGGCAGACTTGCCAAGGTTCAGATGTCGGTTCGATTCCGATAGGCCGCTCCATTGCTCATCCGGCAAGGAGGAGCTCTTTGAGAATGTCCCTCCCGAGTTTTCCTCAGCCTCCTGAATTCTCAGTGAAATTTCTATCGAACAGCCGTTAGAATCGGCGCATCGGTTTTGCTCTACATGAAAAAAATCATCCTCGCTGTCGGCAGCAAGCGTGGCCCGAAGCTCCATGCCGTCAGCGAAGCCCTCGAGGCATTTTCGAGTGTCCTCGCGCCCGATGCACAATTTGAAGTGGTCGGTGTGGAAGTCGAAAGCGGAGTCGGCCACACGCCCGCGTCGCGAGAGGAATTGATGCGCGGCGCCCGCCAGCGCGCCGAAACGTTGGTGCAGTTGGCGCGTGAAAACGGCGCTGCGTGGCAGTACTTCGTCGGCCTGGAGGGCGGGCTCGATGTTGTCCAGGAAGGGGCATCCGCGGAAGAGATGCGGTGGCGTGCGACTCTAAAGCAATACGGGCGCCGCCGCGTTTTTCTGGAGAGCTGGGCGTACGTGACCGACGGCGTGCGCGGCCATTACGGCCGCTCCGGGGGTATCGAACTGCCGGAAGCGCTCGCTCACGAAGTTCTAGAAAACGGCGTGGAGCTTTCGGTAGCCATCGACAAGTTTGCAGGGGCAGTCGGAATCCGCGATGCGCAGGGTGCCTGGGGCGTGCTTTCGAACAACTTCATCACGCGTCAGGAAGCTTTTCGCATTGCCGTGATTGCGGCCTTCGCTCCGTTCTATAATGAGAAGATGTATCGCGCCGCGAAGGCGGCAGGCTCGATTTAGTAACGCACGATCGTTCGTGCAGATTCACTGCGGAGAATCGAAGGAGAGACCGTGGACATCGTCAAAGGCAATATGGGCTGGATCGAAGTGGTAGTCGGCCCGATGTTTTCCGGCAAGAGCGAGGAATTGATCCGCCGGCTGCGCCGCGCGGAGATCGCGCGCCAGCGCGTGCAGATCTTCAAGCCGGCCATCGATGAACGCTACGCCGCCAACGAAATCGTGTCGCACTCGGGCCTCGGCATTCCCTCGGACAGCGTCTTCAAGGCCGCCGAAATCCTGGAGAAGCTGTCGCCGCGCACCGAAGTGATCGGCATCGACGAAGCACAGTTCCTGGGCGACGAAGTGGTGGATGTTTGTACCAAGCTGGCGAACCTCGGCAAGCGCGTCATCGTCGCGGGTTTGGACACCGATTACCGCGGCCGCCCGTTCGAACCGATGCCGCGCCTGCTCGCCATCGCCGAAGAAATCACCAAGCTGCTGGCCATCTGCGTGCGCTGCGGCAACCCCGCCGTTCACACGCAGCGCCTGGTTGAAAGCGAAGAGCTGATCGTCGTCGGCGCATCGGGTGCGTACGAAGCGCGGTGCCGCCGCTGCTTCGAGCCCAATCCCGCTCTCGCGCAGGAGAAAAAGGACGGCCCGCAACTCATCGCTCGTAACCGCGCCGCCTCCGCCGGCGGCAGCTAGCACCTCCTGCCTGCGCAGAAAGTGGACCTTAGTCTGCCCTAGCGCGCAGGGATCGTTGTCATTCCGTTGACAGTCATTGTGGTCCTTGCTTGAGCTCGGCGAGTCGTTCCGTCAAACTGACTCGGCTGGAGACTCCTCAGAATCGAGTTAGCAGACACTCATGATCATCGAATCCAAAGCACCGACGCGGGTGGACTTCGCCGGGGGAACGCTCGACATCTGGCCGCTTTACCTCTTTCATCCCGGAGCGGTCACCGTCAACGCGGCGATCTCGCTTTACGCTTCGTGCGTCATCGAAACGCATCCCAGCGGCGACGACCGCATCAAGCTCATCTCCCGCGACATCAAGCGCGAAGAAAGTTTTGCTTCCTTCGCCGCGCT
>JBGQCW010000203.1:0-4446 GCA_041495565.1 Candidatus Acidiferrum sp. | reverse complement strand
GTTCCGGACCGATGTCACCGCCGATCAGCTTCGTTTCACCCGCGCGGGTGACCGCCAAAGGGTGGCATGTCGTGCAGAACATTTGCCGGAAACGCAATTCACCCTGCGACACGAGTTCCGGATTCTTGCTCCAGGCGGCAATGACGCGGGCATCGATCTTGTATGACACGATGGCTTTGGCTTTTTGCGCGCTGAGATAACCGGAAAGCCCGCGGAGTTCGGTCTCGGTCAGATGGAACTTCGGCATGCGCGGCTCTTCTTCCGCCTCGTAACCATTCACCGTGACATTGCCGTCTTTGTCGACGATCGTGCGCGGTTCCTTCAGCCACTTGTAAATCCACTCGCGGCTAACCTTTGTGCCGATGTTTGTGAGATCGGGCCCCAGCATGGCGGGCCGCTCGATTCCCGGCAGGCGATGGCATCCTTGACAGTTCAGTTCTTCGAGCAACTGGCGGCCGCGAAGCAGTTGCGGGGTTTGCGGCAAATCACCGTGGTGGCACGTTCCGCAGGAGGCTTGCAGGAAGCGCCCCGGCAAGGTCGGCTGCTCCCACGCAAGAGTGGATTCATGCGCTTCGGCGACTTCCGTAGCGGGACCTTGCCCGCGGTGACAGACGGTGCAGCCCCAATCGCGAACGTTGTGCGGAATGGGCGGGTGTGCGCGGAAAGGTTGGGGCACCGCTTTATCCGCGAGACTCGCCTGCGTAATTCCCTGGTGGCAGGTGGTACAGCGGTCGACAACGTTCATTCCCGGAAGCCAGGTCTGATCGATGTCGGGACGGTAGTCTGCCAGCAATTTTTTTGTATCAGGACGGCTTTGCGCAAGCCGCAGGTAGGAGCGTTTGTATTGCTTCCACTCGCGGCGAAAATCCTTGAAGGGCGAGATCGCGAGCACGGCCAAGAACACCACACTCGAAACCGCAAAGATCAGGCGCGTGCGGCCGGTTAATTTGCCCATCTCTTCAGCCGGCATGAGTACTCCACGGCCAGACCCAAGACCAACCCGGGCCCCGGAAAAAAGTGCCAACCACTGTCAAACAGACAGAGACGGCGATGAACCAAGTCATTACCCACCAGGAGAGCGGCTTAGCGGCTAGCACCTGCAGCCAGCCCGCTTGCCGCTGCCGGGCGGCATAAGAAAAAAGCAAGAGAGCAGCAACGAGCGCCGTGGGTACGAAAATCGTCCAAGCATGGAACACGGCAAGAACTGCGAGCAGGACGAGCACAGTGATGAGGACAATCGTCAGATTTTGCGACGGCCGCCGGCTCCAGATGGCCTCAGCTTCGATATTCACGTTGAAGTAAGGAATGACCACGAGCGCGATCACCACCAACGTCGGAATCAATATTCCGGCGACGAATGGCGGGAAAAAGTGCAGCAGTTCCTGAAGACCGAGAAAATACCACGGAGCTTTGGCGGGGTTCGGGGTAAGCAACGGATTAGCCAATTGTTCGAGCGGCGCATCCCAGAAAAGAGCGACGAGCACCATGGCAATCACGAGCACCTGAAATGCGATGGCCTCGCGGATCAGGAGATGGGGATAAGTCATCAACAGCGGGCCGGGATCGCCCACAACCTTGGCGGAGGTCTTTTTCGTGACGAAGACAATGCGCCGCGGCTCTTTCTTGGCGTCCGAGCTGAAGCCCGTTTCGATTTTATTCTTTTCCATCGTCGTCCCTGTGCTTCACGGTCAGACCGCCGTCTTTTTGCACGCGCCAGAAATGAATTCCGATAAGCAAGAGCGCGATGAGCGGGAGGATTACGACGTGAAGCACGTAAAAACGCAGCAACGCGTTCTCCCCGACGATATTCCCTCCCAGGAGGAGGAAACGAATCTTGTTTCCGACCATTGGCATGGCGGAAATGATGTTGGTGCCGACGGTCACGGCCCAAAACGCGAGCTGGTCCCAGGGCAAGAGATAGCCCGTGTAGCTGAGGAACAGCGTGAGCAGAAGAAGCACAACACCAATCACCCAGTTGAACTCGTGTGGCGGTTTGTAGCCCCCGCGGTAGAACACGTGAAACATGTGCCAGAAGACGGCGAAGACCATCAAATGCGCGGCCAGCCGGTGAAGATTGCGAAGAAAGACGCCATTGGAAACGACGAACTGAAGATCCTTCATATCCCGGTAGGCATGCGGCGCGGCCGGGTGGTAATAGAACATCAGCAAAATGCCGGTGACGAAAAGAACGATGAAAAGGATGAAGGAGATCGAGCCGAGGTAGTACGAGGCCCGCACGCGGAGAGACTTCTCTCGAACCTTGACCGGCAGCCAATGAAGGAAAAGATTGCCGAAGACGGCGAGGCTGCGCGTGCGGTTCGTATTCGCGGGGCCGCGGCGAAAGATGGACTTCCAAACTTTCGTTTCGCGAAGGTTTTGAAGCGCGGAATGAAGAGTTGTCGCCATCGTTTCCTTCACACCTTCAAGACTTGAGAGGGCTTAATGTTTTGCAGCTTGTCGACGAGCAGTTCGCCATCCGGTGTCAGCGAGATGGCGAAGTGCGGGAGCGGCCGCGGCGCGGGACCCTCGATTTTTGTGCCATCCGCTTTGAACTTGCTGCCATGGCACGGGCACGCGATCATGTCGGCGTCGGGCTTCCATTGCGTAACGCAACCAAGATGCGTGCAAACGGCGGAGACCGCATAGAAGCCTTCCAGCGTTCGCACGATGTAAACCTGCTGCTCCAGAAGAAACGTCACGGAATGGACGGGATAAAGATCGGGATCGCCGGCCCGGAACGTCGTCGAGGGTTCAAACAGGACATTGGGCGAAAAAAACTGATAGGTTACGGCGACAGAACCGAGGCCGGCAATCCCGAGAGCACCCAGTGTGATTTCATTCAAAAAATCACGCCGGGTGATCCCGTCCCCCGCTTGTACGGAGCGAGGTACCGCGGGAATCGAGGAATTTCTTGCGTCACTCATGCGTTGAGAACCATCTCCTCAATTTGGACTAGATTCGGGGGGCGATCGAAAACTTCAAAAGCTTCCATGGTGATGGTGTTTACCGGGCAGCGCTCGGCGCAGAGCCCGCAGCGGATACAAATAGTTTCGTCTTTGACCATCACCGAACCTTTGGCGGTAGAAAGTTCTTCCGGCGAGAGGTGGAGAAGTTCGTTAGCCCGCGAATCGGATGTGGCGGACAACCGTTGGGTGGTCTCATCGGAAAATTCGAATTGGCTGAGTGGGACAAGTTGCAGGCAGTTTTCCGGACAGACGTCGACGCAGCCGCCGCAGAGGATGCACTCACTGCCGTTTGCCTCGGTCCCTTCAAAGATGGTGTTGATCCAGCACTGAAGACAACGCGACGCTTCTCGCCTAGCCTGCTCTTCGGTAAAACCGGTTTCGACTTCGGCTATGCCGGTACGGCGTTCGAGAGGGATGACAGGCACAGTCAGGCGGGAATATTCGTCGTACTGCTCAGTCATCTTGTGATGATCCAGAACCGTGATCTGCACATACTGGGGCTTGGGCTTCCACTCCGGCCCCTGAATAAATTTGTCGATTTCCTCGGCAGCTTTTTTGCCATCGGCAACGGCGTTGATGATTAGGCGCGGACCAAAGGCGATGTCGCCGGCAGCAAATATTCCCGGCGCGGTGGTCATGAGAGTTGCTGTGTCGATTTTCAAAGTTCCCTGTCGCGTGGTTTCGATGCCGTCTCCGGGTTTGAGGAACGAAACATCAGAGGCCTGCCCGATAGCGAGAATTACCGTGTCGCAGGGAATGACGGATTCTGTGCCCGGAGCAAAGGTCGGACTGAAACGGTGCTGGGCATCAAAGACGGATGTGCACTGGATGACCTCGAGGCCGGTCAACTTGCCGTTCTTTCCGACAAACTGCTTGGGGCCGAGCGAAGGATGCATCCTGATCCCTTCGACCAACCCTTCCTCAATTTCCTCTTCCGAAGCAGGCATTTCCATGCGCGATTCGAGGCAGACCAGATGGACTTCGCGAGCGCCCATGCGCAGCGCCTGGCGGGAAACGTCCATAAACTCTTTCATGGCGACATCCATTTCACTGGAAGTCAGCTCATTGGGGAGCACCACGCCGGCGATGTCCGTCATGAGCTTCTGCTGCTGCTCGCGCATGGCGGAACGCGCCACGTCGATGGCCACATTGCCTCCGCCGATGACGACGACTTGCTTGCCGATGGAGAAGCGGTAGCCAAGATTTACGTTGAGCAGGAAATCGATGCCTTTCACGACCCCGTCCAGCTCATGCCCTGGAAGATTGAGATCGCGGCTGCGGTGCAGGCCAAACGCGAGCAGCACCGCTTTGTAGCCCTGGCGGCGGAGGTCCTCCAGAGAGAAGTCACGACCGAGCCGCATATTCAGGCGGAGTTCCGGGCCGAGGTCGAGAATTTCGCGAATCTGGGCCTGCAAAACATCGCGAGGCAGACGATATTCCGGAATGCCGAGATGCATCATTCCACCCGGCACCGGTGCGG
>JBGQCW010000202.1:0-4448 GCA_041495565.1 Candidatus Acidiferrum sp. | reverse complement strand
TCAGCCGTAAAGTCAGCGAGAGCATAAACCTCCCACGTCAACTTACAGCGGTGGCATACCCTTCGGTTTTAGGGGTGCGGCTTCTGACCTTTCGGAAGATTTCAACAGTTCTTTCGAATCCCACCCCTCCCGCAAACCCTTTCCATCCCGCAACTTGAGCCCCACTGTGTCCCGGCTGCCACATCCATTCGAATCACTAAATAGTTATTCTTGACTTCCAGTACCTGCCATGTCATCATTCCGCGTGTTTGCCATACTCTACAACCAACTTGAACCCCAGGCCGCGCTTCCTCACGACGTAAGCTTTTCCGTCCCTTTTATTCATCCCCTTTATTTTCTTCATCTTACGCACTCTTTTCCTCAACGGGCGCCCCACAACTCCTTTGGAATCAAACTGTTCCGCACTCTTTTCGTCGTGACGGGGGGTGTACCCCCCTCTCGCTGCAACCTAGATCCCGTCACTGGCCACATCCTCGCCTATTTCCTAACCTCGTTACCTCATTGCTTCCTTACTTCCTCTTCACATGCAACAATTCCGAGGCTCGCATGAACCGCCCCAAGAACTTTCGCGTGTACTTCTTGCTGGCCGCGCTGGCCTTCGCCGGCCTGATCGTGCTTCTGCGCGAACATCGCCCCTCGTTCCTCCGTCCGGACCTGCATCTCTCCGCTTACGTCACCACGGCCGACGGCAACGTCACCGTCGTCGACCTTGTGAAACTCAAAGCCGTTGCTCGCATCCCCATTGGCCCGGGCCTTTCCGGAATGCGCGAGCATCCCACGCGCGCCGAAGTCTTTGGCGTCAGCAGCGCCGGCGGCTACGTCTGGATTCTCGACCCCCGCGCCAATCACTTCACAGGGCAGGTCACCGCGCGCATTCACGTGGGCCCGCTTCCCTACGCCATCGATTTTTCTAGGGATGGCAAATGGCTTTACACCACGACTTCCGGCAACGACACGCTCCTCGCGCTGGACGCGCAATCGCACGCCATCGTCGCGCGCGCCGCAACCGGCCACGAACCCGTCCTCGCGCGCGTCACGCCGGACGGAAAGTCCATTCTCGTGGTGAATCGCCGCGATGGCTCGCTCGGCATTCACGATGCCTCCACACTTGCCCAGCGCACAACCGTTTCCGTCGTCCCCCAGCCGGAAGACGTCGCCATCCTGCCGGACAGCTCCGTCGCCTTCGTGCTCAGCCGTTCCGAGCGCCGCATCTCCGTGGTCGACATTGGCCGTGGTGTTCTGGTCGCAAATCTCGAACTGGCCGGAAAGCCCACAGACATGCTGCTCAAGCCCGATGGCGGCGAACTCTACGTCATTTCACCCGAAGCCCACGGCCTCCAGGCCATCAATACCTGGACACACGAAGTGGGCGACTACATGGTCCTCGGCTCCGCGCCCACTCGCGGCGTCCTCAGCGCGGATGCTTCCCTGCTCTACGTTTCAGACACCGCCGCCGGTCGCGTCACGCCCGTCGACATTTTCAATCGCCGCATCGTTCGCGAAGCCGGAAAAGGCTTCCCGGTTCCCGCCGGAGATTCTCCCGCCGCGCTGCGCTTCGATCCCGCGGAGAATTTGCTCCTGGTCGTGAGTCAGGGCTCCGGCGACCTGGCCGTCATCCGCGTGCGCACCAATTTTCTGGTGACCATGATTCCCGTCGGCGATCACCCCCAGGATCTCGCCGTCAAATTATTTTAGAAAGAATTGGTCTTTGTAGGGTCGGCCTTCTGAGGCCGACCGGAGGCACTTCAAGAAAAACTTTAACTATCGCTCGCAACGCTCCTACTACTCCGGCAGCCAGGCCGAATTCTCTTCGCCAAGCGTCACGTCCAAGAATCCTTCGGCCGGCAGAACGTCAACGGGCAATCCGCCGTGCCACAGAGCGACGCCGAGCCGCAGCTTGGTCTGCCCGGTGAGGTTGATCTGGTCCTTGTGGATGGCCACTTCGAGAATTCGCTCGAACGCGACTTCCGCGACGGCCTTCGGGTTCAGCAGGCACACGCGGTCTTTTTCGACGGCGAATCCCTGCACGTGACCTCGTTCCAGTTTCACCACGATGGTCACATCGTCCGCGCCGCCGATGGTGATGCGAAACTCCGGATCTTCGAGCTCGCTGAGCGCCTCCGCAAACGGATCGATGCGCACGCAGAAGCGCTCTTCTTCGAAGCCGTAGCGCAGTTCATGCAAATAGAAAACGCGGCCGTGCATCGAGCCGCCGCGCCGCTCCGGGGAATACAGCCCGGCGCCGAGCCACTCGAAATAGGAAGTGTCGCGGCCGTCGACTTTGACGTTGAGCAAACCTGTCGGCGCAAGTTGCAGCGCGTGCTCCGGCCGGCGCTTGATCGGTTTGGCGAGTTCTTCCGGCGCCACCTGGCCCAGAGCGAGGTAGATGCCCGTCAAATGTTTTCGATAAAGCGCATCAAACTCCGCGTCGTTCGCGGTGCTGTGTTCCGGTCCGTACCACCAGCACCAGTCGCTGCCCTCTGCGGTGAGCAGCGACTCTTGCGCTTCTTTTAGTGCGGTTTCTGTCGGCGCGTCCGGCTGGCCTTTTTTTCTGGCGTCCGCCGCGCGGCCATAAGTGTCGCGCGCATCCCAGAGCAATTCCCACGCGGCGACGTCTTCGCTGTGGCCGATCCAGACGTCGAAATTCGCGTTAATCCACGACGCCGGAAAAATTCCGCTGATCGTGGGAATCTCTCCGGCCGCGGCGGTGGCTTCGCTGGCGGTGAGCGCGCGGAAATCCTGATCGCCTTGGATGCGCCCATAAAATTCGCGCAGGAATTCGCGCCCATTGCCCGGATAATATTCCCACGCGTTCTCTCCATCGAGAAAAAGACAAATCGTCAGCGGCTGCGCGCTCTGCACGTTTTCTCCAAGATGCCGCAGACGCCCGTGCAGATCCGCCGCCGCCGCCTTTGCGTCCATGCGGCTATAGACGAAACCAACGAGATCGGATAAGTGATGATCGCGGAACAATCCCGTGATGCCGTTTCCTCCGAGTTGCACGCGCCAGGGTTTGTAGAGACGATCCGCGTTCGCGGGGATCCCATTTCCATCGCGAAAAAAACCGACATTCAGCGTGCGGCCCAGGACGCCTTCATCCGTCCCGAACCATTCGAATCCTTCTTCTGCCGCGATGTTCAGCGCCTGGTCCGACACCGAACCTTCGGAGGGCCAGAGCCCTGCGGGCTTCACTCCAAATATTCTTTCGTGATACACACGCGCGCGCTGCAACTGTTCGCGAGCGTCCTCCGGGCGGCGATACGCGCGCCGGGGCAGCGGTGTTCCGGGATTCGCCACGCGCGCAATATCCGAATCGCAAATCAGCGGAAGAATGGGATGATAGAATGGCGTCGTACTGATTTCGATTTGTCCGCGCCCAGCGGCCTCGCGATACGCGGGCAACACCATGCGCATCAATTCAATTTGCTTTTCCTTCAGCTCGGATTTGTCTTTCTCGGTAAAGCCCTTCCCTTTCGAAGCGAGCCTGCTGACCACGGCGTCTTTCTGGAGCCAAGATTCTTCCATCCACGCCAACTGCGAGAGGAGTTGCAGGTCGCGCCAATCGCGCGGAGCGAAAGTAACCAGCGCCTGCGCGCCACCGGCCGGCCGCGACCACTCGTGCAACTCGACGAACCGCGGCCATCGCGACATCAGCCGCTCCTGGTTCACCTGAAAAGCCCGTGCAAGAATCTCGGCTTTGTCTTCGCGCGTCAGTTCCTCGGCATTCTTGAACGCCAGTGAAAACCACGGCTCGTTGAAATTCCCGCTCGCATACTCCTCGAGCTGGATCCCCAGCGAAGGCACGACGTTGAAGGTCGCGTGAAAACCGGGAAACTCGCGGAGCATCTCCACCATGCCCCAGTAATCCTTGAGGGCATGCAGCCGCGTCCAGGGAAGGACGTAGCGGCCGCTTTCCGGATCGCGATACTGCGGCTGATGCATGTGCCACAACATAACCAGATGTACCGGCTTCATTATCCGCGTCTCCCCCGTGCTAATCCTGCGACCATGCTACACTCAGCGTTCGCGCCATGCGCATCCTGGACCGCTACATCGTCCGCGAAGTCTTCCGCCACGCCGTCCTGGGACTTGTCGTCTTTACTTTTGTCCTGTTCGTTCCCAAGCTGGTCCGCTTGATGGAGCTGTTTGTCCGTCATTCCGGGTCCGGAAGCCAAATCCTCAGGCTGTTCCTCTGTATTTTCCCGAGCATCTTCATTTTCACAATTCCCATGGCCACACTGATCGGTGTGCTGCTTGGCCTCGGCCGCATGTCCGCGGACAGCGAGATCATCGCCTTGACCGCTCTAGGGATCGGCCGGAGGCGGATTCTTCTGCCGGTCGGCGTCCTGGCCGCGACGGGAGCGGGACTAACGCTGCTCATGAGTCTATGGCTTTCCCCCCTTGCCTTGCGCACCCTTCGCGCGGTCGAGGTGAACCTGAATGCTTCG
>JBGQCW010000201.1:0-4450 GCA_041495565.1 Candidatus Acidiferrum sp. | reverse complement strand
ATCCGCCTCCGCGCCCGCCATGACCCGTGGAGAGGCTGCCAATTACGCGAAACAAAACAATCAGACCCAGAATGACCCAGAATACCGGAAATCCGCTGCTCTCCCCCTCGTCCCGAGTTCGCGCTGCGGGCGGCTGACCGCTCAAGGCCACACCCGAATCATCGGCGATGTACTTTGCCAACCGCCACGCAGCCGTCTCGATCGCGCTACTGTAATCGCCCTGCCTGAGAAACGGCACCATGGCGCGGCCGGTATCACCTGCTCGCGCATCGTTAATCACCGGCTCGAGCCCGTAGCCGACTTCGATGCGGTACTTGCGCTCGTGAGGAGCCACCAGCAGCAACACGCCGCGATTATCCTTCTTTTTCCCGATTCCAAGCTGTTTGAAGAGATCCACCGCGTAGGTTTCAACGCTTTCGCCTTCTAGCGAAGTGACGGTCACAATGGCCATTTGCGCGCCGGTCTTCTGTTCGACCTCGCTGCAGAGCGATTCGAGACGCGCTTTCGTATCCGTGGCGATGACGCCGGCAAGATCGGTTACGTAGCCGCTGGGCTGGATTTTCTTAATGTCTTCCGCTGAAGTGAGACATGCTCCGATGAGAAGCAAGCAGGGAAGCAGCGCGATTCGAAAGAGGCGGATGTGTTTCATTCGAAGCCGGAATGTGGCCGCCGAATGACTATAGGGCCGGGTCAACTCCGTGTAAAGCGGCAACGACGATCTTTCGGCGCCGCCAAAAGGATCGTAGGTACCTAGTCGCACAAGCCGGGCCGGCAGTGGGTTAGTTTCCGGGTAGCCGACCATCCGAGAGTTGGCCAGACCACTCAATACAAGCGCGTTTATCGGGAGCAATCTGCCAACCCGGAGGCATTACTTCCGGTTTGCCCGTCATCCGTCCACGGTCTATCTTCGGAGCCAAGATGCGCGGGTAGAGTATGGTAAGTGCTGCAGCTGTTACCAACAGTTAACGGAAAATACTGGACCGGTATAGCGATTTATCACTATCTGATATTACCGAACAGATTTGACGAACAGGTCCGAGTAGTCGAAATCTCGTCAAGTGACCGGTCGATTTTGCAGGCATGGCCGCAATGGCGATCTCTCCACTGTAAACCGTGTATTCCCTCTGAGAATGCATCTGAGTTAGGCCCGCTCAAAACTAGCCTGCGCCGCTTTTTCCTTGACGATCACAAAGCCCTCACGGATAATCTCCGCGACTCTAACGAAAACCCACCTATGCGACCATTCCCCAGACTGGCGACGACAGCATTGTCTGTCTCGTTGTGTTCGGTTGGCGCTCAACGCTGCAGCGCGCAAGCCTTTAAGCCTGATACAGAGACACGGCTGCAACTCATACAGCAGCGCTCAGAGCTTCAGATGTACCAATACAAATACGAACAAGCACAGTGGGACAAAAAGTGGAAGTCGTATGAGCAGCCGAGCTCGCAAGGATTCCGCCGACCGCAATCAGTTGAATCGGTCCCGAGGGTTGGTACCGCTCCGGACCAAACCACGGCGGGTCGTGAATACTCTGATGTTTTGTTGGAAAAGTCCGCTACCCAAGTGACCACCAAGGCAAACTCGCCCACTCCAGGTTTGCCAACCGATACAGTTGTTCCATCCGAAGAGCTCTCGCCGTCACCTAGTCTGCGCAGGATGAAGATCGACGCGGCCGCTTCAGAGCAAGCTCAAATCGCCTTGAAGTACTTCAATGGGGAAGGCCTGCCTCGGAATGAAGAGCGCGGCTTTGCTCAAGCAAAGAAGGCAGCGGAAAATGGCGACAGCTATGCCGCGTTGCTACTAGGGCTCGCCTACCGGGATGGAATCGGAGTCACAAGAAGCCCCGAGAAGTCGTTTCCATGGATAGAGCTGGCGGCGCGGAAGGATCTGCCAACCGCGCAGGTTTTGCTCGCTGAGGATTATCTCTTTGGAGCAGGAACAGCTCGCAATCCCACCTTAGCTCTTGGCTATTTCCAGAAAGCAGCGCAGGCTGGCGATCCACTGGCGCAACTCCGGGCTGCTCAAATGTTCTATCTGGGCGCCGGCACGACCAGAGACACAGCGAAGGCACTCGACTACGCCGAAAGCGCCCGAGCAACCCTTCCGGAGGCCGATTACTACGTTGCACTCATTCTTCATGGAAAACCAGATCTCTCAAAGAGAGATTTCGAGCTCATAGCCTCATCTTTCCGCCGTGCTGGTGAGGCAGGACATCCCTTGGCTGGACTGATGTACGGCGTATGCCTCCACTCCGGGGTTGGAGTTGCGAAAGACTACGTGGCGGCGATCCCCTGGATTCGAAGTGGGGCGGAGCAGGGCGTGCCCTTCGCGATCGAACTCCTTGGCGAAATCTACGATTTCGGTGATGGAGTTCAAGCGGATCCAGCGCAGGCTAAGAAATTCTATGAGCGCGCGGCCCAGCTTTTGGACACAAACGCAATGGTTTTGCTGGGGAATATGTATGCAGCCGGCCGAGGTGTAACGGCAAATCCTTCAACTGCGGTGTCCTGGTACCGTCTCGCAGTAGGTGCGGGAAATGGCGCAGGTGGCGCTGCGGGAGCGCTCAATTTGGGAACTGCGTATCTATATGGGAAGGGTGTCACCAAGGATGTGCAGGAAGGAATGAAGTGGGTTCTCAAGGCCGCAGACAGCAACCGTATGGCGCAATACTTTTTGGGGTTGTATTACACCAATGGTGACTTCGTTCCGAAAGACGACGTTCAAGCCGCCTTCTGGTGGTCGAAGGCTGCGGCTCAGGGACACGCAGATTCGCAATTCTTCCTGGCTCGCGCGTACGAGTACGCGAAAGGAGTGCAACTCGACTGGGGAAAGGCATTTTACTGGTATTCGCGGGCGGCGGAAAACGGGGTTCCGGAAGCTAGTGGATCAGTTTGTGAGTTTTACCGACTAACCACGGAAGGTGTGGACTGGCGCTCTCCGGAAGCTACTTCAGTGCTGCAGGTTGGCGCAGATAGAAAGCAGCCTTCTTGCCTCTACCTTCAAGCATTGCGCTTTGTGAACGGTATCCAAGGCCCGCAGGACCCCGTACGCGCCGTCGAACTCTTGCGACTCGCCGCCCAGTCCAATTACAACCGGGCAGAATTCGACTTGGCCAATGCTTATTGGAAGGGAATTGGCGTTCAACCAGACAAGACGCAGTTTCGATATTGGCTGGAACGCGCCGCAGATCACGGCAACACCAGCGCGATCCAACTCCTGAAAGAAGCTGGGCTGCGCTAATACGGCATTAAATCATTTCGCTTTCTTGCATGCTTTTTTGTATCCCAGTTCGCAGGCTCTCTTGTAATAGGTCTGCGCTGCCTCGCGGTCCTTGCTCGAGCTCGCCATTTCCGCGATCGAGTAACATTCCTGTCCGTCAATCGCGTCCTGGCCTCTGTTGCAACTAGCCATGATTGGCTGAATGCTGCCGACGAGTTCACAGGCAATACTCATGCCCTGTTTGCATTGGCGTGCGGCGTTGAGGAGAAAGAGTGGAATGGCGGAATCGACTGACGTTGAGGCTTGGGATACCGGAGCCGCCGTGCCGGGAAATGCGGAGGCGATGTTGACGGAAAACTGCGTGATATCCGATGGGAGGATGTTTCGAAAATCGCGGATAATCATTCTCGAACCTCCGCCAGAATGGTCGAGACACCCTTCAAGATCTTGTTCGTTGAGGTACGTGATGTAGGAAAAGTATGCCGGGCTGAACCAACGTTGGTCCAAAAGACCGGACTCGCGAGGAATCACTCTCGCTTGCAAACCCCGCCCTTCTTTGACCTTCCGGTTCTGTTCATTCCAACTTGAGCAACTGGGCACATCTATTAAGAACAATTGAACATTTCCAGCACTGCTAGTCAGTCCAATTGTTGTGACATCTGATTTGGGAGTTTCCACTTTGACTACAGTCATATCGGCAGGAACGCCGATCGAGACGTCGCCAGACTTCGTCGGAAGAATCAAGGCGTGTGCACTTGGATTGAAATACGCACCAGATGGCTTTGCCGCTACAGGCGTTCCAACTGGGGTAGATGAACTCGATCCGGCCGCTTCCGTTACCACAGGGGGTGCCGCCCGCTGCGCAGCCACCGCTACCTCCTTCGCTGGGGCGCCGACGCCCAGACTTGAGGCCACCGACTCCAGCAAAGCACGAAGCAGCGCGGTCGCCTCATCGACGCCCGGTTTTGGCCCCTTGGCCAGGCCGTCCCAATCGACAGAGATGCCGGCGGTGATCTCGCCCTGAGCTGTGACCAGGCAGGCAGAATCGATAGTCAACGATTTGTCACGGGCCACACGTCCATACCAGCTATCCGGAAGATAAGACGGCTTACTCAGCGCCACAGGGGGATTCTTCGGATCTTGCTCCGTTCCGCCCTTGATACTTGCGTCGATAAAACCGGCACATCCGCTGTATGCTCCTCGACCAAAAAACACCACCAGGTCTTCTCCGTT
>JBGQCW010000200.1:0-4450 GCA_041495565.1 Candidatus Acidiferrum sp. | reverse complement strand
CGGTGTGCGAGCAAGTGGGCCGACGCAATCGAGACGAGGAGAAAGCGGAATCGTGCCATCGATATTCACTCGACCGATCGTGGGCTTAAGGCCGACGACGCCGCAGAGTGAAGCAGGGATGCGGAGGGAGCCACCGGTGTCTGTGCCAATGCTGCCGTAGCAGAGACCGGCAGCGACGGCAGCGGCGGAGCCGCCGCTGGAGCCACCGGGAATGCGCGAGAGATCCCAGGGATTACGGACGGGGCCGTAGTGGGGATTGTTGGATGTGACGCCGTAGGCGAACTCATGCATGTTGGTCTTGCCAAGAAGGACGGCGCCTGCGTGTTTGAGTTGTGCGACGACTGCGGCGTCTTCTTTCGGGATGAAGTCGCGCAAGATTTTTGAGCCTGCGGTCGTACGAATGCCCGCCGTATAGATGTTGTCCTTCAATGAAATTGGAATCCCGTGGAGAGGGCCGCGGTCGCGATGGCCTTTGCGGCCGCGCGGGGCGAAGAGTTCGGCTTCGGCTTTCTTGGCCTGGGCGAGGGCAAGTTCGGCCGTGACGGTGATGTAGGCGTTGAGCTTGGGATTGAGCTGCTCGATACGGGCGAGCATGAGCTTGGTCAGCTCGACGGGAGAGAGTTTGCGCTTGCGGAATAGTTTTCCGACTTCCTCGATGGATGCGAAGGCCAGATCGGTGTCGCTCATGCTCAGTAGATCTTTTCCTGGTGCCGGAGATTTCCAAAGGTGCCGATATTGGCGATCATAAACGCGATGCGGAACTGATTTTCCGTTCTGACCTGGCCGAGGTTGATGCGGCGGTATTCGACGGCGAGGCCGCAGCAGCCGCCATTGTAACTGGCCTGGACGATCTGGTTTTGCAGAGTCTTATTGGTGAAATCGTAGCCAAGGCCGGTGACGAAGTTGAAGCCTTTTCTCGTTTCGCCGCCGTAACCGGCGAGTGCGCGAATCTGATTCGAAAGCGGCTGCTGAAAGGGAAGGAGCTGTGACGGCGGCTGGAGGTCGCTGGGCGCGGGATTATCGTCCAAGCGGAAGTGTGCAATGGTGGCGAAGAATTCGCTGTAGGGCTTGACCTTCAAGAGCGTGCCGATGGTGACGAGCCGCTGGTTATGAGGATCGTATTGGAGGATTTGCTCCACATCGTAGCGACCGCCCGGAGTGATCTTGATGTCGCTGACGATGGGCGACCAAGTGCGAAGGCCGAATGCGAACGCGAAAGGCGTGATGGAGTTGAGCGCTTGAAAAACGTTGCGCTGGCCGTTTACGATGGCGCCGCCAAAGGTAGGATCGAAATAGTGTTTCTGGAAAATACTCCAGGACAGGAGTTCCTGGGGCTGATCGTCACCTTCCTTCAGGAATAGCCTCTGCGTGAAACCGTACTGTATTTCATTGGTGTCGGTGATGGTGGCATTGGAATCGAAGCGGATGAAATCCGCGAAATGGTTAACGCCGGTGACGTAGCGGTAGGTGAAGGCCGGCTCGATGGTGTGCTTGTATCGCCGATGAGATTTGTCTTTCTTCAAGGGAGCGCGGTCGAAAAAACGTTCGAGTGCGGGCGGGCGGAGGTCGACGGTGAATTCGCCGGTGTTGCGTTTGATGGACGCGACACCGACCTTCCCCACGGAATCGAGCGAATCGCCGTAGCTTGTCGCGCGAAAAGTGGCGGAAGTGGTCACGCCGAGCCAGGGGCCGAAGTGCAGGGGAACGGTAACGCGAGGGGCGAATTCGTAACGATCGACGAAATTGGAAGTTTCGATATCTTCATCGTTACGGTTCACAACTCCGGCAAACGCGTCGAATCCGAAATAGACGGGAGCTCTGCGCCAGGGAGCTTGCTCGGCGGAACCGAAGCGCACTTCCGGAGCATTGCGAAGGGCGACGCTGGTGGCTGGAATGGCGGGAGTGGCCGAGGTGGCAGGGACCGGGAGCGTAAGAAAGCTCTTGTCGTTGAGCGCCGCAAAATTGAGGCTGAAGCCGCGGAAATTATTGGTGAGGAAAATGGCGCTGCGAATTTCGGAGTTGACGGCTTCGCCGAAGGTATCAGCGAAGGCCATGCGGAAGGTGAGCGAGGAGAGCTGATTGTAATCGGTAACGAACCGCCAGCCTCGGGGAAGCAGGGATTGGATTTCCACGCGCTGCTGCTCGCCGCCCTGTGGGCTACGTGTGCCATCGGGATTGAGCAGACCGCGGTCTTCGACGCCGAAGTAGGTATATGCGATCGAGGTGTCTTCGAAAGGCTTGGCGCGAAATTCGCCGCGCTCGAGGACGCCGCGGCGGCTCATGAATTGCGCGCCAATCGTGGCATCCATCCAGGGCTTGGGAGCGAAATAAAAAGCGTCACCGAGGATGAAGCCCTTGCGCGAGCTCTGGCCAATATCAGGGATCAGGAATCCAGTCTGGCGGACTCTGCGGCCAGCGGGAGCGGTGGCATAGGGTAGCCAGATCAGCGGGACGCGAAATAGGCGGAAGTTGGCGTTGATGAGCGCGACGGTCTTGCCGAGGTGAATGCGCGCGTTGGGCGCGTAGAACTGCCATTTCGGATGTTCGGGATCGCAGATGGTGATCCAAGCGCTGTGGATGAGGTAGACGTCGCCCGCAAAGCGCTCGACATCGTGCGCTTCGAAATAAAGAGGATTGCCGGAAATCAGGATGGCGGGATTGGGGCGGCGTTCGATTTTGACGCTGCCACGAACATTGTGGAAAAGGCCGTGGCCGGTGCTGACGTTGTAATGCGCCTCGTCGGCGTCGAGGTGCTCGTTGTTGTAGTCGAGCTGAACGTGGCCGGTGGCGACGGCTTCGAAGGTCTTGCTGTTGTATTCGACATGGTCGGCGCGAAGACGCGTGTCCCCAAAGTGGATGTCAACATCACCGTCAGCGGTGCTGAGGTCACCGCGGCGGCTCTGCGTTTTCGCTTCCAGGTCGACAATGCCTCCTTTGGCGGAAGGAAGATGAACTTGTTGAGCCGTGGCGAGGCGTGCCGGAGGACCGACAAAGGCAACAAGAAAGACAGTCAGGAAAAGAAAAGGGCGCAGCGCGGAGAGAGTCCGCGCACGGGGATGAAGATTCAAGCGGAGCATGAGGTCAATGAAAACAGTTGGATAGCCTAGCATGGGGATGAGGGGAATTGAAGGCGAGGTTGCGCGGCGATTTACGTCCAGGGACGAATGGCACGCCAAAGTCGCGGAAGTGTGAAACGTGGCGAGAGGACGGCGCGTCTGTCTTTGCACAGGGTTAGTTTGCCCTTCCAGAAACATATGATGCGTGAAACGGGCCGGGGGGAGTAACATGCCGTGCCTTGCCTACAGGAGAAAGAACAGGAGAAAGAAAATGATGCGTGCTTGGAATGCTCTCCGGATGATTCTGGCTTGCGTGGTCTGGATCGCTGCGTGCGCGATGAACGCGTTCGCGGCGCCGGCCGACCAGGCGAATCCCACCGACAAATTTAAAAACCTGGAGTTTCGTGAGATTGGACCCGCGACGATGGGCGGACGCATCGATGATTTCGCGGTGGTGGAGAGCAATCCCAACATTGTTTATGTGGGGGCCGCAGCCGGGGGCGTCTGGAAGACGACCAACAACGGCACGACGTGGGAGCCGGTGTTTGACAAGGAGGGCGTGTCCACGATCGGGGACATTGCGATTGCGCCGTCCGATCCGTCCATCGTGTGGGTCGGGACAGGCGAGCCGAACAACCGCCAAAGCTCGTCATGGGGCGATGGGGCGTACAAGTCGCTCGACGGTGGAAAGACCTGGAAGAAAATGGGGCTGGAGGCGACGCGGCACATCGGCCGGATTGTGATTCATCCGAAGAATCCGGATGTGGTTTACGTGGCGGCGCTGGGACATTTGTGGGGAGCGAATCCGGAGCGCGGCGTTTACAAAACGGCGGACGGCGGGAAGACCTGGTCGCAAGTGCTGAAGATCAATGAGGACACGGGTGTGAGCGACATCGCGATGGATCCCGAAAGTCCGGACACGCTGTATGCCGCGGCATACCAGCGGCGCCGGACGCCGTACGGATTCAACGGCGGCGGACCTGACAGCGCGATCTACAAGACCACCGACGGCGGCGCGACGTGGAAGAAACTGACGAAAGGGCTGCCGTACGAAAATGGCGGGGAGACCGGGCGCATCGGGCTGGATATTTACCGCAAGGATCCGAACATTGTGTATGCACTGGTGCAGCACGAGAAGGGCGGCATCTACCGGAGCGAGGACAAAGGCGAGACGTGGAAGAAAATGAGCGATACGAATCCGCGGGCTTCGTATTACAGCCAAATACGGATCGATCCGAACAACGATTTGCGGATCTGGGCGCTGGGCGCGCCGATGTTTTATTCCGAGGATGGCGGAAAAACGTTTTCAACGCAGCGCGTGCACGGTATCCACGGTGATTATCATGCGATGTGGATCAATCCGGCGGATTCGAATCACATGATCACGGGATCGG
>JBGQCW010000199.1:0-4490 GCA_041495565.1 Candidatus Acidiferrum sp. | reverse complement strand
CAAGCCAGCGCCGTCCATAGGATGGCGAAAACTTCCGTCAGTGGCACCGCGGTGTAGTTCGCCGTGAAGGGACACAAGACCGCCAGCCACAGCGCAACAGACCGCACGCGCTTGTTCGTTGTGGCGCCCTCGGATAGGCACGCCAGAAGTTCCGCCAGGCGGGCAATCACCAGGCACGCGAAAAGATCGACGGCGATCTGGGCAAGCATCACCCAAATACGTGCGTCCGCGCCCGTACGGCCCGTGAGCGCATAAACGATGGCCAGAAAAGCCGGATAGCCCGGCATGCGCAAATCAACTGGCGTAACGGCGCCACCTACATCCATCGCATAGACGTGGTGCTTCAGCCAGTTCGTAGCGATCTGCTCGTATAGAACCGTGTCGCCGGAGTTGCCCGGATACTGGAGCACAAAAAACAGCCGCAAGCAAAAGCCTGCAGCCAGAGCGATAGTGGGATTCGAGAAAATTCGCTTCATCAATGCCACGCATCTTACAATAGAGCAGACGGAATCGAGCAGACGGAATCAGCCCCAGCCTGATGTTTATTTGCCTGCCGTGCCGCCAGGTCGAAAGGTGCCATGAAGGAACGCGGTCCAATCTTTTATGACGCGGAGCGTGTGCGCTGGCGCCGCACCCGGCGCGTCATGGAAATCACCGGCGCCCTTCTGACGCTGTTGCTTGCGTATTTCTTCGTAACCATTGCCGTCAGCGTGGAATTGCCTGCGGGACTCCTGCCAGGCACCAAACCCGGATATCGCGCCGTCAAATCGAAAAAGAAGCCGGCGCCCACTCGCGAAGGCCGCCGCCGCCGCGTGGCGAACATCGGAACCGTCCCGGCAAGCTACGACCCTGTGCGTGCTGCGTTTTTCGTGAGCTGGGATGCCAACAGCCTCGCTTCCCTGAAAAAACACCACAAAGACATCGACCTGCTGATTCCCGAGCAGCTCCATGCCGTCTCCGCCGACGGCGCGCTGACCATCGTGGACTACGAACGCGGCCAGAACACCGTCAAGGCTACGCCCGCCGAAGCCATCTCGATTCTGAAGGACGACAAGCTGCACCAATGGATGAAGTCGCTTAATCCGCCCGTCGAACTGCCCATGATGGGCCTTATCAACAACTACGACGGCCTCGAGTGGCGCATCAAGGAAATGGCGCAGATGTTGGCGAGCGCCACGGCGCGGCAAAATTTGGTCCGGAACATCGTCGAATATGCCGTCGAATCCCGCCAGGCAGGCATCGTCGTCGATTTTGAAGAAGTCCCCGACGACAGCCAGCCGCACTTCCGCCAGTTCATCGGCGCGCTCGCGCCCGCGCTCCACACCGCGGGTCTAAAACTTATGATTGCCCTTCCCGCGCGAGACGACTCCTACGACTACGAGTTCTTCGGCAAGCAATGCGACGCCATCGTGCTCATGAACTACGACCAGCACTGGCTGACTTCCCCTCCCGGTCCCATCGCCGCCCAGGACTGGTTCGTCGAAAACCTGCGCCAGGTATTCGACGTCGTTCCTCCTCAAAAGATCATCGTGGGAATTGCGAACTATGCCTACGATTGGCCCCCCGCTGCAAAGCATGAACACGAAGCCGCGGCGGAGTTCAGCATCCAGGAAGCTTTGCTGCATGTCGAGGAATCGGAAGCTAACGTCGAGTTCGATAGCAATTCGCTGAATCCACACTATTCCTACTACGACGAGCACAATCACGTGCACCAGGTGTGGATGCTGGACGCCATTACGGCTTACAACGAGCTCCGAGCCAGCGAGCGATTGGGCGTGCAGGGCACCGCACTCTGGCGCCTCGGTTCATCGGACACTTCCTTGTGGCCGATCTGGGATGCCGTGCGGGCCGACGACGCGGCAAGGCAGAAACTCACGGACCTTCCGCCGGGTCCTGACTTGATCCTCGAAGGCGACGGCGACATCTGGCACATTACCGATACACCCAAGAACGGAAAACGCTCGTTCGAATACGATGCGGAGAGCGATCTTTTCACCGACGAATCGTACGACGCCATTCCACTCTCCTATAACATCGATCGCATCGGCGCGGCGAGCAAGAAAATCGCCATCTCCTTCGACGATGGTCCCGACCCCAGCTGGACGCCCAAGATCCTCGACATCCTGAAGGAGAAGAACGTACCGGGAATCTTCTTTGTCATCGGCGAGGAAGTGAATAAAAGGCCGGATATCTTAAAACGCGAATACGCCGAGGGTCACGAAATCGGGAACCACACCTTTACCCATCCGAAATTCGACGAGATCTGGCACACACAAATTCGCTGGGAATTGAACCTGACGCAGCGCCTGATCGAAAGCACCCTCGGCGTGAAATCCATTCTATTCCGTCCGCCCTACGGCATCGATCATCAGCCGGAATATGCAGAAGAAATCGTCCAGCTTCCGGTGGCGCAAGAGATGGGTTATCTCATCGTGGGCCAGCGCATCGATCCGGATGACTGGAGCTTGCGCGACGGCAAGCCCATACCCGCAAGAGAGATTGTCGACAGCGTCCTGAGGCAAGCGGACAAGGGCAATATCATTCTCCTGCACGACGGCGGCGGCGATCGCACCCAGACGGTGGCGGCTCTTCCCCAGGTGATCGACGCGTTGCGCGCGCAGGGATACCAGCTTGTTTCCGTTTCCGACCTGATCGGAAAAACACGCGCGGAAGTGATGCCGCCTCTCTCCTCTGAAGAGCGCTTCGAAGCTCGCGCCGACGGATTCATTTTTGCGATGTTTCAATGGTTGCGTTTCTTCATCGGCATCATCTTCATTCTCGGCATCGTCCTCGTCAGCGGGCGCACTCTGATCATCGGTCTTCTCGCTCTTATCGAGAAATTGCGCCCGGACCATGCCGTCATGCCGGATCCGCCGCCGAGCGTGACCGTCCTGATCCCCGCGCACAACGAAGAAAACGTCATCGTGCAAACCATCACCTCGGTTCTTCTCTCGGATCTGAAGGACTTGCAAATCATCGTTGTGGATGATGGTTCCACCGACAAGACCGGCGAACTTCTGGACTCCCGTTTTTCGCATGAGTTGCGTGTGCGCATCATTCATCAAGTGAATCGCGGAAAGGCCGCGGCGCTGAATCTCGCCATGTCCCGCGCGGACACCGAGGTTGTCGTCACCATCGACGCGGACACGGAAATCGAATCGGACGCCATCAGTAAACTGGTTCGGCATTTTTCGGATCCCACCGTCGGCGCGGTCGCGGGCAACGTGAAGGTTGGTAATCGCTCGCGCTGGCTCACCCGCTGGCAGGCGCTCGAATACATCACCAGCCAGAACATGGAGAAGCGCGCGTTTCATCTGTTAAATTGCATTACCGTCGTGCCGGGCGCGCTCGGTGCGTGGCGCAAGAAAGCCATTGAAGCCGCGGGAGGAATCACCGCGGACACCGTTGCGGAAGACGCCGATCTAACCATCGCCATTCGCCGCCTCGGATGGCGCGTCTCCTACGATGAAGAAGCCATCGCATGGACCGAAGCCCCGGAAACAGCAGGGCAACTGATCCGCCAGCGTTTCCGCTGGACCTTTGGCACCTTGCAATCTTTCTGGAAGCATGGCGATACGCTGCTGCGCCCAAAATACGGAACTCTCGGCTGCATCGCGCTGCCCAACATCTTCGTCTTTCAGCTCGTGCTTCCGCTGATTTCACCCATCATTGACCTGATGTTTTTTGGCTCGTTGCTCCTCTGGGGACTGGCGCAGTTCCGCGTGACCCGGCTGCCGCAACTCTGGACCACCGCCGACGTCGAAAAATCCCTCTTCTTCTTCGTCGGCTTTTTGCTCATTGACATACTCACCTGCATGGTGGCCTTCGCCCTGGAGCGCAAGGAAGACTGGACCCTGCTCATTCCCGTCTTGCTGCAGCGCTTCTACTACCGTCAACTCATGTACGTAGTACTGTTCCGCTCCGTGAAGGAAGCGGTCAGCGGCCGGCCCGTCGGGTGGCGTGGCGTCGAGCCGGAAACTCCCGCGCGACCGCCCAAAGCTCCACCCCGGCCCGCCCCCGCCGAGGGCAATTGAGTCTGCTCACGCCTCACAATACGGAGCGTCTGATTTGCGCTCGGCCTGAACGACTTTAGGCGGATTTTCATCCTTACCCGGAATTGTTGTAGGATATCCGTCTGCAAGAGGGAGGGCCCCATGGCCATCAGTTTCACCTTGAACGGCAAAGCACAATCCGTCGACGTCAGCCCCGACATGCCCCTGCTCTGGGTGCTCCGCGACACGCTGAACATGACCGGCACGAAGTTCGGCTGCGGCATGGCGCTCTGCGGAGCGTGTACCGTGCACATCAACGGCGAAGCCACGCGTTCCTGCGTCACCGCGATCTCCAGCGTCGCGGGCAAGAAAGTCACCACCATCGAAGGCCTCTCGGCTGACGGCAGCCATCCCGTGCAGCAAGCCTGGATGGAAGAAGACGTTCCCCAATGCGGCTACTGCCAGTCCGGGCAGATCATGTCCGCCGTTGCCTTGCTT
>JBGQCW010000198.1:0-4507 GCA_041495565.1 Candidatus Acidiferrum sp. | reverse complement strand
ATCTTGCCCAAAACATCGGGAACGATCTGCCACGACAGGCCGTATTTGTCTTTCAGCCAGCCGCATTGCTGCACCTTTTCGTCTCCGCCCGCGGAGAGTTTTTCCCAGTAATGGTCCACTTCTTCCTGGGTCTTGCAGTTCACGACAAACGATACGGCTTCGGTGAATTTGAAGTGAGGTCCTCCGTTCAACGCCACGAATTCCTGTCCATCGAGCTGGAAGGCAACGGTCATCGCCGTTCCCTTCGGTCTGCCGGAGGCCTTTGCCCCTTCTTCGCCATAGCGGGCAACGCTCACGATCTTTGAGTTCTTGAAAACGGAGGTATAAAAATTCGCTGCCTCTTCGGCCTGGGTATCGAACCACAGGAATGGGGTTATTTTTTGCATAGCGTTTTACTCCTTGCCATCGTGCGAGGTGTACGGTTTGGTCTTCAAGAAACGCATAGCGCTACCTAAGGAACCTCTGACTAAGTTTCCCGTTCGCCCTGAGCCTGTCGAAGGGTGAACGGGAAATACCCGTAAATAGGGCGGTTCGTCCGTTCGTGGTTCGACAGGCTCGCCACGAACGAACTTCCGGGCTTTCGGACCGGAAGCTCAGCCGAGGAAGCAGGGGCCGACCTCGCGCACTTCGACGGTCGCCCACGCGGCCGCGGGGCACTCGCCGGCGATCGCGAGCGCCTGTTCCCGGGTCACGCCATCGAGGAGAAAGAAGCCGCCGACCATTTCCTTGGCTTCGGCGAAGGGGCCGTCGCGCAGCGTCTGCTTGCTGCCGCGCACCGACACCCGCACGCCGGCGGCATCGGATTGCAGGGATTCTACGGCCTTGAGCAGACCGCACGCTTTGAGGCCCTCGCTGAAGCGCACCATCTGCGCGTAGGCGATCTGTCCCTCTTCCGGTGTGCGTTCGGCGCGTTGGCCCCGGGGTTCCACGATCAAGAGCAGGTAAGCCATGTGAATATCCTTTCCGTTTCAGTTAGCAGTATCGTTTCGGAGCGACCGGTCCGCGCTATTGTTTGGGCGCCGCTTCCGCGACCGATTTCATTTGCGCCAAGCCTTGCTCAAATTGATCGCCGACCATTTTCTCGCAATTCATGAACAGGCCGATCGCTTTGGCGATGAAGTTGTTATGGCCGGACATGCTCCACGTCACCGTCGTTTTATCGCCTTCGGGCTTGAAGCTGAACTCGGCTGTATTGGTGGCGGCGAAGGGCTTGAGGAATTCCAGTTCGAACCGGATAAGTTCATTTGGGCGGCTCTCGGTGATGGTCATGCTTCCTTCGCCGACCTTGTTATTGCCGGCCCATCGCAGGACGGCGCCGGTTCCCGCCGACGGCCCCTCGAAGGTTTCCTTGGCGGTGGGATCGAGTTTCGCCCACGGAGACCAGGTGTCCCACTTGTGCAGATCGTTCACCTGGGCAAACACGACGGCCGGTAGGGCGGAGATGGCGGCTGATCGCGTGACGCGGAACTCGTCCGGCCGCGTGGCGATGATGACCGCAAGCACGACAACGATTACAGCAAAAGAGATGAGGATGGTTTTCAACATGATAATTTCTCCGGAATAGATAAGCCTTGCAGTCGGCTTTTGTGTTTTCAAACAGGCGCTGAAGGCGCCACGATGATCATCCATGATACGCCGAAGCGATCCGCGACCATGCCGAAGCGCGGGGAGAAGAATGTCTTGGCCAACGGCATCTGCACCTTGCCGCCGTCGGCGAGCGCGGCAAACTTGGCGTTGGCCTCCGCCACGTTCGGCACCGTCAGTGACAGCGAGAAGCCCTGGAAGCTCGGCTTTCCCTGGCAGCGACCGTCGGACGCCATCACCGTTGTCTCGCCGATGCGGAAACTCGAGTGCATCACCTTGTTCTCGGAACCGGGCGGGACCATGCCGGGTTGAGGGGGCTCGGGGCTGTCTTTGTAGCGCATGAGCATCGTCACTTCGGCGCCGAGCGCCTTGCGGTAGTACTCGACCGCCTCTTCGCAGCGGCCGTCGAAGAACAGATAGGGTTGGATTTGCATGGCGTCTCCTTGCGGTTGCGTGTTCGGAATGTGGTGCGACGAGACTACTTCTTTCCCCCGACCCCCATCTCGCGAAAGCGTTCGACCGCCTCGCTTGGACCGAAGTCCTCCAGTTCGAACAGCTGGCGAATCTCGATCTCACCCTCCCTGCCGTCGACGGCGGGATTGGGGAAGCGCCGCGTCCATTCCATCGCCTCTTCCCGCGACTTCACCTGGATGAGCGTGTAGCCGGCGATCAGTTCCTTCGATTCGGTGAACGGCCCGTCGATCACGGTGCGTTTCGTTCCTGAGTACTTGATGCGCCAACCCTTCGAGCTTGGTTGCAGCCCCGAGGCATCGAGCACCGCGCCGGCTTTCACCAGCTCCTCGTGGTACTTGGCCATCTCGGCAATGAGCTTCTCTTCCGGCATGACGCCCGCTTCCGAGTCCTTGGTGGCTTTGACGATAATCATGAATCGCATGTTCGTGTCTCCTTTCGGGTTTCGGGTTTGGAGCAGGGCTTCCGGACAATCTCGACCGAATATGTATTCTCGCTCTACTGTACGACGAATGAGGAAAGGCGAAATCGACAGGCTCATTATTTTTGTGAGTATTATTTTAAGTGTCGGCAATGATTTGACTTTTTCCGTCGTCGTGAATGTCATGCTCAAGAGGCCGATAATCCGGTTGTTGGAGGCATGGGCTCGCTGAGAAACACTTACAAAAGTTGTGAGCATCTCCCTGAACCGTCTCAAAAGCGCATGAGGCAGGTGCTGAAAAATTGACAGCGCTGTGTGCTTTCATGAACTTGGTTGGTTCCGAACCCCTGATAGAGCGGGTTGTCCTATAATTCAAAGAGGACTTAGCGCCGAGCAAGGACAGCAAATGGCGATATTGCGGCAGATTCAGGATGCAAAAATACTGATCGTGGATGATCGGGCGTCCGAGGTCTGGCTTCTTGAACAGAAACTCAAGGATTTCGGCTGCGCGAATGTCCATAGCACCGCCGACACGCGCGAGATATTGAGGTTGGATGCGCTGCATCATTTCGATCTGGTGCTGCTGAATCTGAGGCTGGCAAGTCAGGCTCAGGAACAGCTCAGGGCGATGAACCAGGAGCGCTACCTCCCGGTGCTGGGGCTCGCCAGCGGGACTGATCCGGCAGCGCATGGGCCGGCGTTGCCCGGAATCCGGGATGTTGTCAGCAGGCCTTTCGACAGGCATGAGCTGTTGGATCGTATCCACAACGCGCTCGAAGTGTTGTCCGTGACCAGCCAGGAGCGCACCCTCACGGATGGCGTTGAGGAAAGCGCGCTGCCGCACATGCCGGGGTCGCCGCGCCCGCCGTCGGAGATCATCCAGAGGTTGGAATGGGCGACCAGCTTTCGCGATAACCAAACAGGGCTGCACAACGTACGCACGAGCAGATTTTCCGAGCTGATAGGTCGGGCCACAGGCATGGGCGATGAACAAAGCGACATTCTGCTCAACGCCAGCCTCATGCACGACATCGGCAAGATCGGCATCCCTGACCGGATATTACTCAAATCCGGCGCGCTCGATGCGGACGAGTGGGAGATCATGAAGACCCATACCGTGATCGGCGCGGAACTCCTCTCCGACCCGCATTCCGATACGATGCAGATGGCACGGTTGATCGCCCTGACGCACCACGAAAAGTGGGACGGCTCGGGTTATCCCGCCGGCCTGAAGGAGGAAGCGATACCCTTTGCCGGAAGGGTCGTGGCGTTGTGCGATGTTTTCGACTCGCTTACCTCGGGGCACCGGTCTTACAAACCGGCCTGGAGCGTTGACGCCACGATGGCCTACATCGTGCAAAAGAGCGCTCGGCAGTTCGATCCCGCTCTGGTCGCCGTGCTTCAGAACGTTCTGCCGGAGATGATCGAACTACAAGAACGCTATGCGGAGCCGGTACCATAGAGCTGCTACGCCGATAGAGCGGACTCGCAGCTGATTCCCAGGGGAGGCTAGCGATGGAACTCAAAGGATCATGTCACTGCGGGAGCGTTAAATTCACCGTCCAGTCGCCACACCCGTATCCGTTCAATCTTTGTTATTGCTCGATCTGCCGCAAGACCGCGGGCGGGGGCGGGTATGCCATCAACCTGAGCGCCCGCTACAAGACGCTGAAGGTCACGGGCAAGAAAAATATTTCTGTCTACCGCGCGCAGTTGCGCGACGAGGAAATCGGAAAAATCACCAAGAGCACGGGACGCCGGAACTTCTGCAAGAAATGCGGCAGCGCGCTGTGGCTCTGGGACCCGCAGTGGCCGGAGCTGGTGCACCCGTTCGCCTCGGCGATCGACACCGATCTTCCGGTTCCTCCCGAGCGCACGCACCTGATGCTGGGGTCGAAAGCGAACTGGGTGCCGGTCCACGCCGGCCGGCGCGACAAGAAGTTTGACGAGTATCCGGAAGAATCCATCGCGGAGTGGCATCAGCGACTGGGGCTTGAAGGCTGAGGGACAACAGTGCTCAACGTTGGGTAT